>NZ_KB891114.1 GCF_000373365.1 Parafrankia discariae | reverse complement strand
CAGGCCTCGGGGAGCAGCTCGTCGAGGATCCGCGGGTAGACGGGTGCCTTGTCGGTGGTGACCTCGGCCGGCCGGCGCCCCTGCGTTAGCGCCCGACCGAAGAAGCGCTGGGCAGCGGCTTGGTCGCGTCGTGTGCTGGCGAGGACGTCGATGACCTGGCCATGCTGGTCGACGGCCCGGTAGAGGTAGGTCCATCGGCCGGCGACCTTGACGTACGTTTCATCGACGAACCACCTGTCCCCGGGCCGGTGCCGACACGGCCGAGCAGCCTCGACCAGCAGAGGCGTGAAGCGCCGCACCCACCGATACACCGTGACGTGATCAACATCGAGGCCGCGTTCGGCGAGGAGCTCCTCGACATCCCGGTAGGACAGCGCGTACCGCAGGTACCAGCGGACGGCGAGGACGATCACCTCCGGTGGGAACCGGAACCCCGCGAACTCCGACACCGGAACCGGTGGACAGGCACGACGTCGACGCATCCCTTGATCATGACTGATCGGCAGCCGCGGGACAGCGGACTCCGTCGATGCAACAGAGCCCCCGTTCCTACCTGCGGATCGTGTATCCGCGATGTATTGCTTACCGTATCGCGTGACCGTCCGGACCGGTCCGCCGCAGCCGTCCAACTCCGTTGAACGTGACGGGAAGGCTTTCCCTGTGGGAGCAGCACATCCGAATTATGGAGAACCTTTGGGTGACTCGTGAGGATGGACTGCCCCCGGAGTGAAACGACACCGTCACCCACGAGTGACCGACATCACTGAACGTTCCACCCTTGCGGACAGGCTCACGCCGATCGTGACCCCTGACCAGAGGAACCTGCGATGAGCGAAAGCCGATCACCACGAGCGTGATGGCGGCCCTGGAGGTTAGTCGGTTTCGGTGATGGTCATCCCGATGGGGAAGTGGTCGGAGTAGCCGGTCTCATCGACGGTGGCGCCCATCCCGCCGAAGGGGCGGGGTCGTGGGTAGTCGCCGGTGTGGACGAGTTCGGGGAAGCGCAGGATCTGCACGCTGTCGGGGTTGGCGTGCAGGGGGCTGGTGGGGTGGGCCATGGTGGCGTTGACGAGGAACTGGTCGAGCAGGTTCGGTTCGTTCTGGAAGTAGAACGTGCCTTCCGGGGTGCCGGCGGCGGGCCACATCAGGTTCCAGAACCGCGGTGTGTCCGCGTTGATCACCCGGACGGGCTGCCGGGTCGAGAGGGCGTGGGCGACCAGGGAGGTGTCGAACGGTTCGTCGTTGAAGTCACCCATCGCCAGCGCCGGGGTGTCCTGGCCGTGTTCCTCACGGACCCGCTGGTGGAAGTAGGCCAGGGTCTCCCCGGCGATGGCCCGGTAGCCGGCGGACTCGTACTGCCCCCCGGACCGCGATGGCCAGTGGTTCCCGAACACCGCCCAGGTTCGCCCGGTGTGGGTCTGGAAGTTGACCTGGACGATCTCACGGGTGGCGTTGCGGCGCATCACCACGTGGAAGAACACCTGCCCCGTCGGGGCGGTCAGCAGGTCCGGGTCGTAGAGGAATGCGACGTCGATCCCGCGGGCGTCGTCGGTGTCGGCGTGCACGATCTCGTAGCGGCGGTCACCGAGGCGGTCGGCGACCGCGGTGGCGAGGAGCTCGAGGACGAACCGGTTCTCCACCTCGCACACCCCGAGCAGGTCCGGGCCCGCACCGCCGTTCATCTGCGCGATCACCGACGCCAGCTGGGAGATCTTCCGGTCCCGCAGCTGTGGCGTCCAGCCGGCGAGGTCGTCACCGAGGGCGCGGGCGAGTTTCTCGGTCCGCCGCGGTGAGTTCTCCTCGTCGAAGAGGTTCTCCAGGTTCCACCAGGCGAGGTAGTAGGTCGTCGGCATCGGACCCCCCAGTCCACACGTGCCCCAACGGCACGATCACCCTACCGCCCGCACCAGACCGACCACGAAAGACGCTATTACCAGTCGCTGTCGCGCAGCCCCGGCGCGTACATGGCCGCTCCCTTCTTGACCATGGATCTTCTTGGTCTGGATGTGGGACTCGCAGAGCGGAAGATCCCCGCGCGTGCGAGGACGACGTGGCCAGAGAACCGAGAGGGAAACTGACGGAGGGAAGATCCTCGCGCGTGCGGGGACGACCGCCACGTGTACGGACACGACGATGGGCCCGGTGGAAGATCCCCGCGCGTGCAGGGACGACTCCAGGTCGCGACGCCGTACCCGGTATCGGGCCGGAAGATCCCCGCGCGTGCGGGGACGACAGTGGGTAGATCCTGCGGTCCTTGGTCCCTACGGGAAGATCCCCGCGCGTGCGGGGACGACCCAGCGGATCGGGCTGATCCAGCCGAGGGGCGGGGAAGATCCCCGCGCGTGCGGGGACGACGGGGCACCCGCTACGAGCGCACCGGCCGGCCGGGGAAGATCCCCGCGCGTGCGGGGACGACGCCTGCGGCGCGACCGGCCTCTGTGCTGGCGACGGAAGATCCCCGCGCGTGCGGGGACGACGGGGCAACGCTGGCAGGCGTGGTCCCCGTTGCGGGAAGATCCCCGCGCGTGCGGGGACGACTTGGCGGATCTCATGCCGCCCGAGGATGAGATGGGAAGATCCCCGCGCGTGCGGGGACGACGGCGAGCGGGTGGCGGAAATCGATACGCAGCCGGGAAGATCCCCGCGCGTGCGGGGACGACTCAGCCCGGACCCGCCGAATCAGACGATCTGTGGGAAGATCCCCGCGCGTGCGGGGACGACGCGTCGGGGGTGCTGCGGCATGCTCGTAATGAAGGAAGATCCCCGCGCGTGCGGGGACGACGCAGCTGGCACGGTCGGCGCCGTCTGCGGTGACGGAAGATCCCCGCGCGTGCGGGGACGACCGGTCGAAGCCGGCGGCGCGGGCGGCCCTGAGAGGAAGATCCCCGCGCGTGCGGGGACGACGAGACCTGGCCGCATGTCCCCGGAGATCCGGGGGGAAGATCCCCGCGCGTGCGGGGACGACACGATGACGAACTGCGTCGGCCGCCGGAACAGGGGAAGATCCCCGCGCGTGCGGGGACGACAGCCATCCGGCCTGCATGGCTGGGAGGATCAGGGGAAGATCCCCGCGCGTGCGGGGACGACGAACTCCCCGTGAAGGGTCGCGTCCCTGTGGAGGGAAGATCCCCGCGCGTGCGGGGACGACCCGGCCACGAGCACGGGCACCGAGACAGTGATGGGAAGATCCCCGCGCGTGCGGGGACGACATCCGTGACCAGGACGTACGCGGGTGCCGGACAGGAAGATCCCCGCGCGTGCGGGGACGACGCGCTGACGACGACCGTGGACAGCCTCAACGACGGAAGATCCCCGCGCGTGCGGGGACGACCCGGCTGAGCGTCTGGCGGCGGCGGAGGAGGTGGGAAGATCCCCGCGCGTGCGGGGACGACGCCGAGCTGAGCGCCTCCCGCGCACGCTCCAGGGGAAGATCCCCGCGCGTGCGGGGACGACCACGCCGTGCTCCCGAGCGAGACGCCGGACGTGGGAAGATCCCCGCGCGTGCGGGGACGACCCGTTGGCCTTCCCCGCGTAGCTGTCCCCGAGGGGAAGATCCCCGCGCGTGCGGGGACGACAGCAGCGCCGCCTGCTCAGCTGTGGCGGGCACGGGAAGATCCCCGCGCGTGCGGGGACGACGACGGAGCCGGTCTCGCCACATCCCCAGGTCAGGGAAGATCCCCGCGCGTGCGGGGACGACGCGTATGCGCGCTCGGCCCTCCTCATGGCTGAGGGAAGATCCCCGCGCGTGCGGGGACGACCAGCGCGCCGGCCACACCGGCAGTGATCACGGAGGAAGATCCCCGCGCGTGCGGGGACGACACCAGGGCGTTGATCGCCCCCGGCGCGTCATCCGGAAGATCCCCGCGCGTGCGGGGACGACCTGCTACCCGCCCTCGTGATCCTCGCCCTGTTCGGAAGATCCCCGCGCGTGCGGGGAGGACGTGGTGGCTCTGGCTCTTGGTGGGATGTTCGCGGGAAGATCCCCGCGCGTGCGGGGACGACATCCTGGCGCGCACCGACCCGGGCCACGACCGCGGAAGATCCCCGCGCGTGCGGGGACGACGCCACAGCGGCCGTGGCGGTCGACCGGGTGTCGGGAAGATCCCCGCGCGTGCGGGGACGACGGTAGCGGCCTGCGCCTCCAGGAGGACGGCGAGGGAAGATCCCCGCGCGTGCGGGGACGACCGCCGGGCTGGCGCCGCTGCCTGGCCACGAGCGGGAAGATCCCCGCGCGTGCGGGGACGACGTCATGGCCACCCCGACCAGCGACCTGGACGACGGAAGATCCCCGCGCGTGCGGGGACGACGTCGGCGTCGGCCAGTGCGGTGTCGCGGGCGTGGGAAGATCCCCGCGCGTGCGGGGACGACGCAACCGGCCGTCGACAATCCGGAAGGAAATGAGGAAGATCCCCGCGCGTGCGGGGACGACCGCGGCCATCGCCGGCACGGCCATCCCCGCGGAGGAAGATCCCCGCGCGTGCGGGGACGACGGTCCTCCGTAGCCCGGCCAGACGCACCCGGTGGGAAGATCCCCGCGCGTGCGGGGACGACATCATCTGACCGGGTCTGGGGCTGCCGGCGTGGGGAAGATCCCCGCGCGTGCGGGGACGACACTTGTTGACCTGCGGCTTTACTGCTCGATGGGGCCCAAATTTATCAGTCTCGTCGGAGCGGGCGGGTGGTGTCTGGCCGGGCCGGTGTGGTGGTTGACGGTGTCGGGCGGGGCCTGCTGGTCTGGCCCGCCTACCATGGCCACCTCACCCGGTGGATGATCGAGATCGCGGCGGGGGTCTTTGTCGGGAACCCCAGTGCCCGGGTCCGTGACCGTGTCTGGACCGTGCTCGCCCAGCGCGTCGGAGACGGCCAAGCCGTCATGATCGAACCCGCGGACAACGAGCAAGGCTGGGCCGTCCGCACCGCCGGCCGTGATCGCGGCTACCCGATCGACTACGACGGACTGATACTGTTCACCCGCCCACGCCGGTAAAACCCCAGCTCAGCAAGAGTCCTCCCCGCACGCGCGGGGATCTTCCCCAACGAAACCGAGAGTGCCGCACCGTGGGTGGGTCCTCCCCGCACGCGCGGGGATCTTCCCCGAACACCCCGGCACCGCCCCGCCGGGCGGCAGTCCTCCCCGCACGCGCGGGGATCTTCCCTCGGTCGGCGAGGACGGGGAGGGACTGCTGGGGTCCTCCCCGCACGCGCGGGGATCTTCCCTCGGTCGGCGAGGACGGGGAGGGACTGCTGGGGTCCTCCCCGCACGCGCGGGGATCTTCCCAGGAGCAGCAGGCCGGGCCGGTCCACGTCCCGGTCCTCCCCGCACGCGCGGGGATCTTCCCCACGCGAGGACTGGCGACGCGACGCCCTGTGCGTCCTCCCCGCACGCGCGGGGATCTTCCCCACGCGAGGACTGGCGACGCGACGCCCTGTGCGTCCTCCCCGCACGCGCGGGGATCTTCCCCCGCACCGGGCGCCCACCGCCACCGACCCGCGGTCCTCCCCGCACGCGCGGGGATCTTCCCTGGACTGGCAGCTCGCCGAGACCTATCCCGATGTCCTCCCCGCACGCGCGGGGATCTTCCGCCCTGCAGCCGATCGAAGCGGGCGTCTGGGGCGTCCTCCCCGCACGCGCGGGGATCTTCCCCCATCGTGCGGCCGGTGAGGCCAGAGAGCCTCGTCGTCCCCGCACGCGCGGGGATCTTCCGGCCGCGCGGGTCACCACCGCCGGGCCTCTGCCGTCGTCCCCGCACGCGCGGGGATCTTCCGAGTTCGGCGGGTGGCTTGCCAGTGTGGTGGCGGTCGTCCCCGCACGCGCGGGGATCTTCCCGCGCGCTATCAGGCCGGCGCGCGTGAGCGCGAGTCGTCCCCGCACGCGCGGGGATCTTCCCGGCAGCGGCGCGACCTCGTCCGGGCGGTGGTCGTCGTCCCCGCACGCGCGGGGATCTTCCCGCCATGACCGGGGTGTGCTGATGAGCCTCCTCGTCGTCCCCGCACGCGCGGGGATCTTCCCGGCTGGGAGTGGCCTCGGCGGGTGCGGTGGTGGTCGTCCCCGCACGCGCGGGGATCTTCCCGCCTGGGATCCGGCCCGGTGGGCCAGCGAGAAGTCGTCCCCGCACGCGCGGGGATCTTCCGGCGTACGCGGCCAGCCGGCGTGCGTCCTTGTCGTCGTCCCCGCACGCGCGGGGGTCTTCCCGCGAGGCGGTGGCCGTGGGACCAGCGGCCGAAGTCGTCCCCGCATGCGCGGGGGTTTTCCTCTCGTACCGGACGAGATGACGACGATCCGGTCCCTTGGCGTGGCTGCGAGCACGGCTGGCGGGTCGCCGTCGCCGTGGTGCTCGAGTGTCTACTTGACGCGTGCGTGGACGGGGCCGGACTTGCCACGGCTGTGTCGCTGGAGTTCGAACAGGTCGGTCGCGACCATGAGGTCCGTGAGGCGGGTGTAGCCGTAGGTCCTCAGGACGACTGCGGGGTGTTTGCGGATGGCCAGTCCGACGATCGACAGGTGGGTCCAGCCGTCGGGTCCGGTGTTCGTCGTGACCGCCTCGCGGAGCCGGCTGATGAGCGCCGTGTCCGCGCGCAGTTCGGCGGTCGTCGCCCGGGTGGGAGGCGCGACCGGGGCGGTCTGCGTCTTCTTCTTTGCCTGCGGGGCGGCGACAGTAATCTGCGGCGTGCCGGCATCCGCGCTCGGCATGGACGTCCCGGTTGCGCCGCTCGTCCTATGTGGGTGCGGCGGCGGGGCGGCCTGGGCGGGTACGAGCGCCTGGTCGGGCTTCGCGGTAGGTGTCGGTGGCGTGTCTGCCGCGAGGGTCTCGACGTAGACGAAGGTGTCGCAGGCGGCGGGCAGGCCCGGGTTCGTCTTCTTCTTCTCGCCGAACCCGTGGACGGTCAGACCTCCCTCGCGGATCCGTTCCGCCAACCGAGTGAAGTCGCTGTCCGAGGACGCGATGCAGATCGCGTCGACGGATCCGGAGTGCAGCAAATCCATCGCGTCGATGGTCAGCGCGAGGTCGGCCGCGTTCTTCCCCTTGACGGCGGCGAAGACCTGCACCGGCCGGATGGACAGCTCCTGCAGGGTCTTCTTAAATCGTGACGATCTTCAGGAGGTCTTCCATGCCTGCGAGGTCGGCTGGGTTGCGGGTGTAGATGCTGGCTGCGTGGGCGTGGGCGGTGGCCGCGATCAGCAGGTCCATGGTGCGTGCGCGTGGTTGGCGCCCGACTTCGATGACGCGGGCGGCCAGACGTCCGTAGCTGTCGGCGACGGCTTCGTCGACGGGCAGTGGGTCGAACCGTCGTTGGATCGCGCTGAGGCGGGCGAGCCGGGTTGCGCGGGCTTGGGGCGTCTTGGCGACGAGGATGCCGAACTGTAGTTCGGCGATGCTGATGATGCTGACTGCCAACTCGCCTGGAATGGGGGTGACGTCCGTGGCGACCAGGACGCTGGTGTCGAGGACGCCGCGATTCATCGGTCTTCCCAGGGATCCGCGAGGGAACCGTCGATGAGGTTGCGGTCCTCGGGCCAGTCGGTGTCCTCCGGCTGGGCGAAGAGATCCGCCAGATCGCCCCAGCGCCGCCACACACGCGGACTCACCGGGCCGAGGACGGCTGCTGGTCGGCCGGCCACGGTGATAGTGAGCCGTTCACCGGCCTGGGCTCGGCGTACCAGATCGCTGGCGTTCTGCCGGACCTCTCGAAGCCCTATCTCGTCCACCCCCCGAGAGTAGCACTTGTGCTATCTGCTCGCCGCTGCGAAAGAGGAGCCGGTGGTCGCGGCTTCGTTCGCCAAGGCGAGGATCTACCCGGTTCCCGTTGGGTCGGTTACATAGCGTCGCCGAAGTGGTCGCTGATGACTAGGGTCGACGATGCGTCTCCGTCGTTCGGACGATGATCCAGACTCGGCCGTGTGTGTGCGCATTGTGTGCGCGGATGTCGCGGCACGACGCGGCATCCGCCGGCACGTTCCGACACCGAAAACCCGCTGACCTCGGATTTTGCGGCACGGCGCGGCACGTTCCGGCATATTCCGATACGCGGTGATTCGTCTTGTAATCGAGCGGCTAGGGGTTCGAGTCCCCTCGCCGGCTCCAGACAGATAGCTCCTGACCTGCGGTTTTACAAAGTCAAAGATCATTTTGACAAGATCAAATCGGGTTGGTGTGCGCATGGTGTGCGCATTTCGCGTTGGCGTGCTGGGAACGATCTTGTTTTGGGTGTCGCCTTTGTCCGTCTAGGCCGGGATCTGAGGGCCCGCCACCGCCCCGGTGGCGGTTACTTTCTGTTACTTTCCTGGGGTTCTGGGGTGGGTGGGGTGCGGTAAGAGCGTTGCATGTCGGCTGGCGGTGGCTCATCCGCGCACCCTGCCCCGGGGTTACGCTGCGTGGGGATCGGGCGTGCACGGGGCCGTTGGGGGCCGTGGCGCCGTCGTGGACGGGAACGTTCCCGGTGGGGTGGGTGGTCGGTTATCCCGCGGCGCGGTACACGTCAGCGGGCCGCGCTGGGTTCCCGTGGCGTCGGGACGATTCCTGCCGCCATCCGCCGCC
>NZ_KB891113.1 GCF_000373365.1 Parafrankia discariae | reverse complement strand
ACCACACCCCCCGCCAGGTCAAATCGAGGGTTGTGTGACCTGCGCCCACCTGCTAAAAAGTAGACCTCACAAATTGCACTCAGTTGAAACTCTGGCTCACCCTACCCGAAACGGACAAAACATCCCGACCGGGATGAGGCCAGCCCGGAGCCGGGAAACACACCGGCGGGTGGACGCCGTCCACCCGAGGCCACCCGTCCGGGACCAGGAGAGAAGCCCACGCCACCCTGCCCCGCATTGGCCCGGAATCCCGGGCCCGTCACCCGGCGCCGGGCCAGAACAACCACCGAAGCAGTCTTCCGCATGCGTCCAGGCGGGAGACAACCGGGAAGGGAAGCTTCGCCGTGAAGCATCGCAAGCTATTCGCACTCACCGCCGCCGCCGGGCTGTTATCGGCCGCTCTCGCGGCGTGTGGGAGCGACTCGGATGACGCGGGCGCGGACACCGCGGGACTCAAGGGAGACCCGGTCGTCCTCCAGGTGATCACCACACTGAACAGCGTGACCCCGGGTGTCGAGGTCTACCAGGCCGCGCAGGCCGCCGCCGCGGCGGTGAACGCGTCGGGAGGCATCAACGGCCGCCCACTCAAGATCACCGTCTGCGACGGCGGCGACACCGACGGCCCGGCCAAGGCCGTCGGGTGCGCCCGCGACCTCGTCGCCGACAAGTCGATCGTCGCCGAGGTCGGCGATTACCATGCGTATCAGGAACAGGTCAACACGATCCTGAACCAGGCGCACGTCGCGAACATCGGCCCGCCGCCGTCGAGCCAGTCCGTCCTGAACTCGCCGAACTCGTTCCCGCTCGCCGGGTCCGAGGGCGCCGGTCTGGCCGCCATCCTCGCCGACGCCGGGGCGAAGGACATCCAGGTCGCCTACACCAACGTCGCCCAGGCCGCCGCCGCCCTCCAGTTCAACCAGATCGCCCTGCAGAAGGGTCGCGGCCTGCAGGTCAAGGGCGGCATCCCGATCGACGTGACCGCCACCGACCTCACCCCGGCCGTCACCCGCGGCGCCGACGGTGACGGAGTCGTCCTGGCGATGATGCCGACCCACTTCGCGTCCTGGCTCACCGTGACCGCCGGCGGTGACTTCGACCAGAAGCTCTCCGTCAGCGCCTCCGTCCTGGTGCCCGAGACGCTCAAGTCGCTCGGCGACAAGACCGACGGCATCCTCGTCGCCGCCGGCCTGCCCATCGCCACCGGCGACTCGGAGGGGGCGACGCGCTTCCGCGCGGAGATGGCCAAGTACCAGGCGGGCAAGCCCATCGACCAGGTCGGCCTCATGGGCTGGCTGGACACGTGGGCCTTCGCGCAGGTCGCCCGCACCATCGACGGCCCGATCACCCGCGAGTCCGTCCTCAGCGCCTTCGGCAACCTCGAGAACTTCAACGTCTTCGGGATGCTGCCCGACGGCTACACCACCAAGACGCCGTTCACCGCCGTCCCGGGCATGCCCCGGCTGTTCAACAACCAGATGATCGAGGCCGTCGTCAGGGACGGCAAGATCGAACAGACCTCGGACGGGTTCGTCCCGATCTTCAACAGGCCATGACCGGCCACCGGTCCAGCACCGGCGGCAGGAGCAGCCTCACGCCCGGGCCGCTGCCAGCGCCCCGCCCTGACCCGCGGGTGCGCGCCGCCGCTCGCCCCGTCGACCAGCCCGCCCCGGGGGAGGTCACCGACGATGTCCGTTGACACCGCGCCCACCGACACCGCGTCCGCGGGCACCGCGCCCGTGCTGGAGGCGACGGACCTGTCCGCCGGCTATCGGCGGGTGCCGTGCGTCCGCAACGTCAGCCTCGACGTCCGGCCGGGTGAGATCGTCGTCATCCTCGGCCCGAACGGAGCGGGGAAGACGACCACCCTGCTGACGCTCTCCGGCGCGCTGCCCAGCCTCGGCGGCGAGATCCGGTGGCGGGGTGAGCCCACCGACCGGGCACTGCACCACCGGGTGCGCGACGGCCTCGGGGTGGTACCCGAGGAGCGGTCGGTGATCTCGCAGCTGTCGGTGCGGGACAACCTCCGCATCGGCCCCGGACCGGTGGAACGGGCGCTGGAGCTCTTCCCCGAGCTCAGGCCGCTGCTGCGGCGGCGGGCCGGCCTGCTTTCGGGAGGCGAGCAGCAGATGCTCTCGACGGCGCGCGCCCTGGCGGCCGAACCGGCCGTCCTGCTGGCCGACGAGCTCTCCCTCGGCCTGGCACCCAAGATCGTCACCAGGTTGATGGACGCGCTGCGCGCGGCCGCCGACCGCGGCGCGGGCGTGCTGCTCGTCGAGCAGCACGCCCGGCAGGCCCTGGGCGTCGCCGACCGGGCCTACATCCTGCGCCGCGGCAGCGTGGTGTGGGCCGGTACGGCGGCCGAGGCCAGGCGGGACCTGCGGCAGATCGAAGGCGCCTACTTCGGGCAGGACACCGGCGCCTGAAGGTCGCGTCCGCGGCCGCTCCGCACGGCGGTAAGGAGCGGCCGCGGACGTCCGGCGGGTGAGCGTGGGAGTCATCCCGCGCGCACCCGCCTTCACGTGCGCGCGGACGGGCCCCGGCTCGGTTCGGTCCACGGCCTCGCCACCTACCCGTCCTCGACCGCCCCCGTGGCCGCCGGCGTCCCCGACGACCGGCCGCGGGGGCGCCGCCGCGCGTGCCAGGCGTCCACCGTTGAGCGGCGCCAGCGCGGGCGGCGCCGGTTGGCGGGCCGATCGCTGTCGGGATCGTCAGGGGCCGGCGCGGATCCGTCCGCGACGTAGGCGCGCCATGACGACGCGGTCAGGCGCAGGTGGTCGGCCACCTCGGTCACGGTCATCAGCGGGTCGGCGTCCACCTGGCCCATGGTGCCCAAGGAACCCGCCTGACACCGAACGCCTCCCCACCTATAGGGCGGGGCTGTCGCGGCCGACGAGGGCGGGCGATCCCTGACCGGGACAGGACACGAAAGAGCCCGGCGGCCCCCCAGGGGCCCGCCGGGCTCTTCGGTCAGATCCGTACCTGGACGACCTCGTCCTCCACCCGGGTGGGAAAGACCATCAGGTCCTGGTTGAACCCGTCGGACGACGAGGGCCGGACACAGGTGCCGGTGCGCACGTCGTACCGGCTGGCGTGCGTCGGGCAGACGACGAAGCAGCCCTCCTCCAGGGAGCGCCCACCCAGGGTGCTGCCCTGGTGCGGGCAGAGGTTCTGGAAGGCGTAGTACTCGCCTTCCACGTTGGCGACCGCCACCGGGAAACCGTCGACCTCGACGGTCATGGTCTGACCCGGGTTGAGGTAGTCGGCCGGCAGGGCGTCGTAGAAATCAGCCACCACTATCTCCCAGCGCCGATCGCCCTAGTAGCTGCGGGCGCGAACGACATCGAGCTTCTGACCCCGCGGCCGGGTCGCGATGAACACGTGGACGTCGGCGACGCTCTCGACCGTCATCCCGCCGTGCTTCCCGATCACCCGGTTGATCGTGCCCTCCGCCTGAAGCCGCGGCCACACCAGATGGGTGTGCTCCCCGCTGTCCTCCCAGTCCGTCGAGCCGCCGCCCTCGCCGAGGGCCACACCCTGGATCAGGGTCGTGACCCGGATCTCCTCCTTCTCGAACTCCAGGCCCAACGCCTGGCCGAGCGCCTCCAGACCCGCCTTGGTCGCCTTGTAGACGGCCTCGTACGGGAACATCTCGATGGTCACCTCGGACGAGGTGTTGATGATGTCGCCGCCGCCCGCCGCCCGCAGCAGCGGGATCGCCGCCCGGCTGGTGTAGACCGGGCCCAGCAGGTTGCAGCGCACCTGGGTGAGGATGTCGGCGTCGGTGACGGACTCGAAGGGGCACGGGCGGTGCAGACCGGCGTTGTTGATGAGGATGTCGAGCCTGCCGAAGCGCCTGTCGATGGCGGCGAACGCCGCACGCACGCTGTCCGGGTCACCGACGTCGGTGGGCAGGCCCACCGCGCGCGGCGCGAGCTCCTCCTCGAGGGCCTTCAGCCGGTCCGCGCCGCGGGCCAGCAGTACCACCTCGGCCCCCTCGGCCGCGAACCGGCGCGCGATGGCCAGGCCGGAGCCGCTGGTCGCGCCGGTCACCGCGACCACCCTGCCGGCGAGCTGCCCGCCGTCGCCATCCTTGCCGACCGGGCTGTCCTGACTCATCGGGCCAGCACCCCGATGCCCGCCGCCTCGTTGCGCCGCCGCCACTCGTCCTTGGACATCCGGGTGGTGTCGACGTGCGCGGTGCGCGCCCGCGCCCGCAGCGCCCCGACGGAGGCCTCCTCGCGCGGGATCGTGGTGAACGGGTCGAAGCCGAAGAACCGGCAGGCGTTCTGCCAGGTGATCTTGTGGATCTCGTCGTCCGGCACGCTCGCGTCGGTCAGCTCGCCCCACAGGAGCTCCGGCGACTCCGGCCACGTCGTGTCCGTGTGCGGGTAGTCGGACTCCCACGCGATGATGTCGATCCCGATCTCGTGGCGGGCCTTGAGCCCGTGCGGGTCGGTGATGAAGCAGCCCAGGACGTGCTCCCGGAAGATCTCCGAGGGCAGCCGGCCGCCGAAGTCGTTGTGCAGCCACAGCTGGTTCTTCACGTGCCGGTCGGCGCGCTCCAGGTAGAACGGGATCCAGCCGATCCCGGCCTCCGAGAAGGCGATCCTGAGCGTCGGGTACCTCCGCAGGACGCCCCCGAACAGCAGGTCCTGCGCCACCAGGGTCATGATCTGGGTGGACAGGATGATCGAGTGGTCCGCCGGCGCCTCGGGCGGCAGCTTGAGCAGCCCCATACCGCCCCCGATGTGCAGGCAGAGCACGGTGTTCGTCTCGACGACGGCGTTGAGCAGCGTGTCCCAGTAGCCGGACAGCAGGCTGGGGTATCCCTGGGCGTGCGGGGCCTCCAGGAAGCTGACCGCCGGGCAGCCCTTCGCCGCCAGCCGGCGCACCTCGGCGGCGGCGAGCCCGGCGTCCCACATCGGCAGCATCCCGATGGGGATGAACCGTCCCGGCGCGCCGGCGCACCACTCGTCGATGTGCCAGTCGTTGTAGGCCTGCAGCATGATCAGGGAGAGCTGCTTGTCCGGCGCCTCGGCGAAGGTCCGGGCGTTGTACCCGGCCATGCTGGGAAAGCACATCGAGGCGAGGACGCCGTTGGCGTTCATGTCGTCGACCCGGGCCTTCAGGTCGAAGCAGCCGGGACGCAGCTCGGTGTAGGTGCCGGGGTCACGGCCCCACTCCTCCGCCGGCCACCCGACCGTCGCCGCCATGCCGAACGGTGTCGAGGTGGCGGCACCCTGGAAGACCCACTGGTCGATTCCGCTCTCGGTGCGGACGACCTTGGGTGCCAGGTCCCGGTACTTGGCGGGCACATGCTTCTCGTACATGTCCGGTGGCTCGATCGAGTGATCGTCGATGCTCACCAGAATCATGTCTTCCATCTTCATCGCCGAGGGGTCCTTCGCTTCCGTGATCCGGGTCGGTGACTGACGTGATCCTGGTAGTGACGAGGTCGGTCAGCGCGCCTCCCCGACGACCTCCTGAACCACGCTCCGCGCTACCTCCTCCTTTTCCTTGTTGTGCCCGGCCGCGTCGCCCGCGGGCTCGCCGTCCGCGGACTCGCCGTCCACGGACTCGCTCTCCTCGCCGAGGTAGGCGGCGATCACCCGCGGGTTGGTACGGATCTCCGCCGGGGTGCCGGTCGCGATGACGGTGCCGAAGTCCATGACCACCAGCCGGTCACAGACGCGGTTGAGCATGGGGACGTCGTGCTCGACGAGCAGAATGCCGATGCCCCACTCGTCGACGAGACGCCGCAGCAGGTCCGAGAGCTCCCGGGTCTCGGTCTCGTTCAGCCCGGCCGCGGGCTCGTCGAGGAGCAGGACCGACGGCTCGGTGGCGATCGCCCGGGCGATCGCCACCTGACGACGGCGGCCGTAGGACAGCACCGAGGGGACGCGGTCAAGGTCGTCGACGAGCTCGAACATGTGGATGGCGGACCGGGCCGCCGGCGTGAGCTCGGTGCGCCTGGGTCGCACGAGATCGGTGAGGTAGGCGGCCGAGTCGCGCGGGTCGGAGGCGGTGCGCAGGTTCTCCAGGATGGTGAGCTGGTCGAACAGTTCGAGCGACTGGAAGGTCCGCCCGATGCCCAGGCGGGCGCGGCGGCGGGCCGTCATCCCGTCGATCCGAACCCCGTCGAGCTGGATGGTGCCGCCCTGGATCCGGTTGAAGCCGGTGACGGCGTCGATGAACGTGGTCTTGCCGGCTCCGTTGGGGCCCATGAGCCCGACGACCTCGCCGGGCCTGACATCCAGGGAGACGCCACCGAGGGCCTGGACGCCACCGAAACGCACGGCGACGTCGCGTACCTCGAGGACCTTCGCCGGCACCCGGTGGGCGGGGGCCGGCGGGATCGACGCCCGCGCCTTCCCCGAGCCGGCCGAGGCGTCGTCGCCCTGGTCCGCCTCGGCCGGCGGTCTGCGGGTGCGACCGAAGGTGAGCGCCGCCGGTGGCCGCAGAGTGGCGACCCTGGCGGCGAGACCGTTCGGGAACTGGATCAGCGTGGGGGTGAGGAAAAGCGCGAGGGCCAGGGTCACGTACTGGTTGATGTCGTCGTTCGGGAAGATCTCACCGAAGATCTTGGGGGTCAGCCCGCCGGCGGTGCTCGCCCCGGCGAGCACACCGCCGAGCAGGAAGCCGACGCCGCTGATGACGGTGTTGATGACGACCGAGATCGAGTTGAAGACGTTGAACTGGTTGAAGTCGACGTAGCCCCCCGCCTGGAAGGACAGCAGCACGCCGCCCAGACCCGCGATGGCCGCCGAGAGCGCGAAGGAGAAGAGCTTGGCGCCGTAGACGCTGATCCCCAGCGAGGCCGCGGCGCGTTCGTTGCCGCGGACGGCGACGAGCCGCCGGCCCGCCCGGCCGCGCCTGATGTTGCCCGCCACCAGGGCTGCGAGCAGCAGCGCGACCAGACACACGATCGCGTACCGCTTGGGATGGCTGACGGGGTCGACGCTCCAGCCGAACAACGACGCGGGGTCGACCACCGTCCCGTTGAGCCCGCCGGTGAGGGGAACGCTCTGGAAGAGCACCGCCTGGATGGAGTACGCCAGGCCGAAGGTGGCGATGGCCAGGTGGATGCCCCGCGTGCGCAGCGCGGGCAGGCCGACCAGGACACCGACGGGTACGGCTGCCACGATCCCGATGACCAGGGCCAGCAGGAAGGGGAGCCCGTGCGTGGCGGCCAGCCGGGAGGCGACGTAGCCGCCCCAGCCGGCGAAGGCGAACTGCGCGAGGGACAGCTGGCCGCCGTAGCCGGTCACGACGACGAGCGAGACGCAGATGACCGCCCCGATGATCGTGGTGGTGAAGGCGTCGGTCCAGTTGGTCGGGGTGGACAGGATCACCAGCAGCGCCACGGCCAGTACGGCCGTGACCCGGCCGGGCCGCAGCACCCCGGTCCCGATCTCGGGCAGCAGCTCGTTCACGTGGCTGCGCAGCGGCAGGCCGCGCCCCCGGACGACCAGCACCAGGATGACCACCAGGAACGGGACCGCCTCGCCCCAGCCGGCGGCGCTGACGTAGTTGGTGATCTCGGACTGCGTGATGCCGATGACCAGGGACGCGGCGAAGGCGATCGGGAACGACGCGAAGCTCGCGACCACGCAGGTCGCCAACGCCGGGATGATCAGCAGGACGAGGGTGTTGATGTCGAGCCCGGAGATCGGGACGATCAGGATGCCGGCCAGCCCGGCGAGCATGGCACCGAGGGTCCAGTTGGCGGCGGCGATCACGTCGGGCGAGTGGCCGGTGAGCTGGGCCGTGCGCTCGTTCTCCGCCACCGCCGAGGTCACGGCCCCGAACTTGCTGTAGCGGTAGGTCGCCCAGAGGACCACCGAGATGACGGCGGCGATGCCCAGCAGCACCAGCCGGTCCGCGCCGACCGCCGGTCCGCCGAACGGGTGCACGCTGTCGGTCGGGAGGAAGGACGGCACGGTCTTGACCTGGGTGCCGAAGATGATGCGGCCGGCCTGCTGCAGCACCACCATGATGCCGAGGGTCGCGATCACCCTTGTCAGCGGTGGGGCGTTGCGCAGCGGGCGCATCACGAGCAGGTGCATGAGGGTCCCGGCGAGCCCGGAGATGAGCAGTGCCAGCACGACCGCCACCGCGGTCGGCACACCGGACTCGACGTGCAGCTGGTAGAACGCGAGCGCGCCCACCGCCGCGAAGGCTCCCTGGGCGAAGTTGACTACGCCGGAGCCACGGTAGACCAGAAGCAGGCCCTGGCCGGCGAGGACGTAGATCGCCCCCAGCCCCAGGCCGAGTAAGGCGAAGCGAATCATGAGGTCGAGGCTTCCCTTCCCAGTCGTCTCCCTCCAAAAAGGCACTGGAGACTGCTTCGACGGCCGGCACGGCCCGGCACGACACAGCGAACTCATGGCGAATACGGCCGGGGGCAGGACGGCACGCTGGTATTTCCGGCGAACCGGAGTGGCGATGCCCGGGACCGCGACTGAACATTCCCCGGTACCGCACACCTTCGGCTCGTGACGTCAGGCAGCCACCCTGGGGGGTTTGTCCCTTTCTGCACCCCGGACACCAGAGTTTCAACTGAGTGCAATTTGTGAGGTCTACTTTTTAGCAGGTGGGCGCAGGTCACACAACCCTCGATTTGACCTGGCGGGGGGTGTGGT
>NZ_KB891112.1 GCF_000373365.1 Parafrankia discariae | reverse complement strand
GGCATCAAACCAGGGCAGAGCGCGGCGTCGGCTTCGGACGTCAATTTCCGACGGATGCGACCTTCCATCTTCTGGGAATTAGGATTCAAGCAATCCAGCCTTCGCCATATCACGCGGGTTCCGCGGTGCGCCGCCTCCAACGCCTGAGCACGGCCACCGCTTCAATGGCATGCTGCTGTCCCCTTCACCTTTCGGATCCAGGTAAGCCATCGAACCCAGGAACCTCCCTCCGAGTTCCTCCCGGCTGAGCCGGGGATACAACCAGGCGCCTCATGGCGCACTGCCACCGGTCTCCCACCTGCCGGGCGTCGGGTAGGACACGGCGGATCCCTTCGGCGTAGGCNCCNGAGCCNTCCCGGCAGACGACCTNNACNCCNGGATGNGCNCGCAGCCAGGCCGCCAGGACGTCAGCGCCACGGCCGGGCAGGACGTCGACGCGGCGGCGGGTCTCGACGTCGATGAGGATCGTGGCGTAGCGGTGACGGCGGCGCAGCGCGGTGTCCCGTGACAGCGGCACCGACAACGCGCCCAGGACCCAAGCCCCGGCGCGGCCCGCGAGTTCCCGGACCACCGCACCGACCTGGCCCGCCAACCGGACGGTGCGCCGCTGGTAACGCTCCAGCACACCCGGGACCTGCTCCCGGAACGTCCGCAGACAGCCCCGCGCCGGGCACACGAGCCGACGGACCCGCACGGCCAGCAGCACCCGGCGCGCATCCAGCGCCACATCCGCCGGCGTCCGCACGTGACAGCGGCGCACCCGCGCCGTCCACGCGCCGCACCGCGGGCAGGCCGCCGGCCGGTCCGGGGTCCGGGCCGTGACCCGGATCCGGTCACCCTCGTCCGCCACATCCTCCACGACCAGCGGCGCCAACCCCGAAAACACCAACGCCATCAAGCCATCCACGCCAACCATGACAGATCGTGACATCGCCGACTGCTTCGGCTACCACCGGATGCGCGGCAGAGCCGTTGCTTTTACAGGCCCTCCCGAGATTCGGACGTCGGCAGCGAGTGACGCGCAGGCGCTCGACAACGGTCATCGGACCTGACGGCTGCGGTCGGCCGAATGGCGGCCGTGCTCGGGAACCCGGCGGTGATCCCGCTGGACATGTGCTACGAGCCGGCGGCGCCGCCCGAGGCCACGGTCGCGGGCGGCGAGCCCGCCTGGCACGCCGTGGAGCTCGTCCGACCGAAGGGCGGGAACGTGTACGAGGCGATCCCGGCCTACCTCGCGACACCGAGCCTGCTGCGCCTGCTCGGCGCCGGCACGTCGACGATCCCGACGGGGACCGACGTCGTGACGAGCTGCGGCGGCGCCCTGATCCTGTTCAAGGCCGGCGACCGGACCCCGACGCAGCCGCCGACCGTGCGGGTCGCGGGCAGCGGCTACACCCCGCTGCCCGACACGCTGCTCACCACCGACGCGGCGCGTCGCCTGGGGCTCACGCCGATCCGGGCCGGCTGGCTGGTCGAATCGGGGCAGCCGATCACCACGACCCAGCGGGCCACGGCCCGGCGGGTCGCCGCGGACGCCGGGCTGACCAGGGAGGCCCGCACCGGCCAGGGGTCGGTCTCCACGTTGAGGGCCAGCGCGACCGCCGGCGGTCTGCTCGTCGCGCTCGCGGTGCTCGCGACGGCCGTCGGCCTGATCCGCGGCGAGGGCGCCACCGACCTGCGTACCCTGACGGCCGCCGGCGCGACCGCCGGCATCCGGCGCACGCTGACCGCGGCGACGGCCGCCGGCCTCGCCGTGCTGCTCGGGACGGTGGGCGCCGGGCTCGGGCTGCTCGCCGTGTACCGGCCCGACCTCGCGGTGTTCGGCCGGATACCGGTGATCTATCCGTTGCTGTTCCTCGTCGGGGTGCCCTTGGCCGCCGCGGCCGGTGGCTGGCTGGCCGCGGGGAGGCAGCCCGGGGAGATCGCGCGCCGTAGGGGCGACTGACCGTCCGCCCGCTGGCGAACCGCTGCTCGTCGGGCGGCGCGACGCCCGGGCCAGGGAGCCAGCGCTAGGCCCGGGCGGCGCGGCCGCCCGGGAAGGTGACGGCGAAGGTGGCGCCACCGTGCTGGTTGTGCTGTTCGACGAGCGAGACGTCGCCGCCGCCGCTGCGTGCCACCCGCCGTGCGAGCGGGAGGCCGAGGCCTGAGCCTCCGTTTCCGCTCCAGCCAGGTTGGAACAGCGTGTCCACCCACTGGTCTGGTACCCCGGGGCCGTTGTCGGCCACGAGCAGGGCCACGTGTCGGCCGTCGGCGCGCGCGCTGACCCAGGCGCGGTCGGAGACCTTCAGGGCGTTGTTCAGGATCGGGGCGAGCGCGCGGATCGCGAGTATTTCGGGAACGTTGATCGAGAGTGTCGGGGGCAGGTCGACGTTCAGGTGGCCGCCGGGCATGGGTAGGCCCTTGAGTTCGACCGCCAGGTCGTCTAGCTGCGTACGGTCGCTGTGGAGCGCCTGGCCGTGGCGGCGCGCAAGGTCCAGCAGCACACTGATCGTGTTGGACATCGACGCGCTGGAGTTCTTGATGAGCGCGACGTCCTCGCGCGCTTGGTCGTCCAGATCGGTGCGCAGCGCGAGCAGGTCCGCGGCTCCGTGGATGGTGGTCAGCGGCGTCCGAAGCTCGTGGGCGAGTTCCGAGGTGAGGCGCTGCTCGGCCCTGATGACGGAGGCCACCTTGTCGAGCAGCCCGTCCAGGGTGCTGCCGAGAGCTCGGATCTCGTTGGTCGGGGCTCCGAGTGCGAACCGGCGATCGAGGTCGTGCTCGCTCCACTCGTCGGCTGTGCGCGCCATCTTCTCGACCGGGCTCAGTACCCGTCTGCTGATCCACGCCGCCGAGCCGGCGGCCATGAGGACAAGCAGCGCACCGGCGACGATGGAGACCACCATCGCTGCCTGCTCGTTCCGCTCGTAGGTAGTCAGGGGTTCGGTGATGATCACTATCCCCTGTAGCTTCGACGAGGTCGTGAACGGCAGGGCCATGATGGCGAAGTGGTCGCCGCCTTCGACAGTGCGCTGTTTGGTCGTTATGGACAGTTCCTTGAATTCCTCCTGCATCGAGGGCGGAACGGTTCCGGCGACCTGTGACCCCGACGTGTCGTAGACCGCGACGCCCGGGTCGAGCTGGGATCGCGGCACGTTCAGGGCGCCGCCGGGTGATGCGGCGCTGATGCTGGTCACCAGGGCCCTGGCGTGATCGTTCAACATCCGCTCCGCGGTGCTGGTCGCGGCGTCGGCGAGGGAGATCTGGACGACGATCACCAGACCGGCGGCGACGGCGCTGGCAAGGACGGCGGTGATCGTGACGAGCTGTGCCCGCAGACTCAGTCGGTCGCGCCATCCCCGCCAACGGGTCACGATTCGTGAAGCCCGGTGCGCCACGGTCGCCTAGCCGTCCTTCTGCGTCATCGTGAATCCGACCGCTCGAACCGTCTCGATTCCAGTCGGCGAGTCGATCGACTCGAGTTTGCTCCGCAGGCGGCGGATGAAGGAGTCGACGGTGTTGTCGCTGATGATCGCTCCGTCGGGCCATGCTGCGGCGATGACGCTCCTTCTGCGCACCACCTCGTGCGGCCGAGCGGTGATCGCCGCCAGCATGCGGAACTCGGTGGGGCTGAGGCGCACCTGTCCCGCCGCGGTCCGGGCCGAGTGCGTGATCGGATCGAGAACAAGCCCGTCCGCGCTGATCACGCTGCCAGGTCCACGGCGCGTCAGGACCTCCAGGCGCGCCAGCAGCACCTTGAGGTCGAACGGCTTGGTGACGTAGTCGTCCGCGCCGGCGGCGAAACCGGCAAGATGGTCGTGCGTCGCGTCGAGCGCCGTCAGGAAGAGGACGGGAGCGTGCTGCCCGGCTGACTTGAGCGCCTGGACGACATCGCGGCCGTCAGCGTCCGGCAGGCCGATGTCCATGATGACAACGCCGATGTTGTTGTCCGGACTGAACTGGCGGAGCGCCTCACGGCCATCGTGGGCGACGACCACCTCGTAGCCAGCCTGGCGCAGCCCTCGGACAAGGATGGTCCGGATGGACTCCTGATCCTCACAGACCCCGATCGTGATCATCGCTTCCTCCGTCAGTACCGCACGACCCTTCATGTCCGGTCCGCATGATGACAAGCAGAACCTGCACGCAACCTTGACGGCCAGTATCGGCGCTCCCGCCGAGCGGGTCTGACGGCGAGCGCCAGCCGCAGAGGTGGGCCGCGGTCATCGGGCAGCGGGGGGCCGCATCGCGGGCGGGAGGTTTGTTCAGGACAGTTGCATGCCCCTGGCGCCAGGGTTCGTGGCATGTTGAGTCTGGTCGCCTTGCCCGGCCCCGATGACGCGGAGCGTGCCCGGCCGCAGCCGCGGGCCGGGCAACGCGGCCGCGCGACGGGACACGGCGCGGGTTCGAGGTGCTCTCCACGTTGCGGCGACGCTGGGCGCGATTGCGATCGTCGCCCTGGTGTTCCCGAGGCTGATGGGCGCGAACTGGTCAAAGATCGCGGCGTCGGCCACGGCGGTACCAGCCCCCATTGTCGCCCTTCTCCTGCTCGTATGGGCGGTCGGGCTGGCCTCGCACACGATCCCCTCGCGGCGGCTCTTCCCGGCCTCAGCCACCGGCGGGCCCTGCTCCTGAGCCTCACGGGCAGCGCAGTGGCCAATGCCCTCCCGCTCGGTGGCGCGGCCGGCATCGCGCTCAACGACCACATGACGCGACATTGGGGCTTCTCCCGGACGAGTTTCGCCTCGTACACCGTGATTACCAACGTCTGGGACGTCCTCGCCAAGATGTTCCTTCCGCTTCTCCTCGTGCCACTGGTGCTGGGTGGCGGGAATCTCGGACACCACGCCGCACGCGTCGTGCTTGGCTCGGCCCTAATCGCCCCGGCGGTCGGGGCGGTCACAGCGCTGCTGCTGTTCAGCCCGGCACTGCCGGGACTGGCGGAGTGGCTTGGGCATGACAGCTTGAGGAGCCGATGGCGTTCGCGCGCCCACCGAGCGTTGGCGGCCTGCGAGTGGGTTCGCGTCCACAGCGCGCGCCTGGCAGCCGACAAATGGAAGCGGCTCACCGTCGGGATGGCGCTCCACACCGGCTGGTTGTTCGTGTTGCTCGTGGCCTGCCTGCGGGCGAGCGGCGCAGGCGTCCCCTGGCCTACGTGCTCCTGGCGTTCTGCGGAGAGCGCCTGCTCACGCTCGTGGGGTTGACCCCTGGGGCGATCGGCTTCGTCGAGGTCCGCCTGGCCGCCGTTCTCATGATGGCCCCGACCTCGTCCGGAACAGGCGTGGCCGTCGGCGTGCTGCTGTATCGCCTGCTGACTTTCGGCATCGAGATCCCGCTCGGAGGAGCCCTCCTCGCGCTCTGGCTCTGGCGTAATTCCGGCGGCGAGGCTGGAATCGACGCGCCGGCCCCGCTGAAGACCGGCGAATGAAGATCGTCCACAGCACTGACTGCTATCTGCCGAGGCTGGGCGGGATCGAACTCCACGTCCGGGACCTGGCTCACCAGCAACGGGTCCTCGGTCATCGCGTCATCGTCGCCACCCGGACCTCGCTGGGCACCGACGCCGGCCCGGGAGAAGCAGACATCCTGCGCCGCCGATCCGTGGACATCGATCAGCTCGCGCGACTCGATCCCGACGTGGTCCACGTCCACCTGTCGGTGGTCCCGCCGTTCGCACTGCAGACCGCGTATCGCGCGGCGACGCTCGGTATCCTGACGGGCCGTCACAGTTCACTCGCTCTGGAACGACATCGCCCGCGTCACGCCGGTCATGCGCTCTCTCGCCGGCGCGCACCGACGGCCCGTCGTCTGGACCGCGGTGAGCCGACAGGCGGCCACCTACGTCGAACACACGGTCGGGCAGGACGTCGGCGTCATCCCGAACGCGGTCGACATCGACTTCTGGCGAGGCCACGCCGTCGGCGACCAGGCACGATGGGCGTCCGAGACGTACCCGCCCTCGATCCTCAGCGTCATGAGGCTCCGACCGTCAAACGAACCATTCCGCTGGCTCGGGTACTTCACCGCGTCGCGGCGGAGGTCGACCTGCGGGCCGTCATCGTAGGTGACGGCCCGCAGCGGGCGGCCCTTGAACGCTATCTCCGCGGGCACGACCTCTCCGACAGGGTGCGACTCGTCGGCGTAGGGGACCGGAGCCAGGTACGCGCGGCCATGGCCAGCTCGGCCATCTTCGTCGCGTTGGCCCACCCGGAGTCGTTCGGCATCGCAGCACTTGAGGCCCACACGGCCGGCCTGCCCGTTGTCGCGCACACGGCGTCGGGCGTCACGTCCTTCATCCGTCATCGGCGCAGGGGGCTGCTGGCAGACAGCGACGCCGCGCTGGCTCGCCACACTGTCGAGTTGGTACGCAATACGAGGCTTCGGAGGAGATCGCCCGGCACAACCGCGCGGTCCCGCCTGCCCTGAGCTGGTCAACGGCCCTGCGGGCGAACCACGCGCCTACGCGGCCGCCGGAGCCTGGGAGGGATTCCTCGAACCCGCGGTCACGCCCCACTGGCCATAGGCCCTCGTGGCACACCGATGAGCCAGGACAGGACCACCTTCACCGTGGTCTCCTTCCACGCCCACCCGGACGACGAGGCGCTCCTGACCGCCGGAACGCTCGCTCGTGCCGCGACTGACGGGCATCGCGTCGTGATCGTCGTCGCGACCGACGGCGAAGCGGGCCTCGCGCGTGATGATCTCGGAGGCTCCGGCCTGGCGGCCATCCGGCGCGCGGAGCCGCGGGCCTCTGCCGAGGCCATCGGCGCCGCCCGCATGCACTTCCTGGGCTACCGGGACGGCGGCTATGACCCGCGGGCGAAGCCCACACGGGCCGTCTACCTGGAGCCAGAGACCTTCGCGAGTTCGCTTCCCGAGCGCGCCGCCGCGCGCCTAGTCGAGCTCCTGGTCGAGAAGAGCGCCGCCGTACTTACGATCTATGACGCGTCTGGCGGGTACGGGCACCCCGACCATGTGCAGGTCCACCGCGCGGGTCTGCTCGCGGCCAAGGCCGCCGGGACGCCTGTCGTGCTGGAGGCGACCGTGGACCGCGACCTGCTGACCAAGGCGGTCCGACTGCTGCGCAGAGTGTCACCTGTCGTGCCGCTGCCTCCCATGCTCGACCTGACCGCGGCCTTCACCCCGCGGGAGGAGCTGACGCATCGCGTGAACGTGCGGCGTCAGCTCCCCGCGAAGATCCGCGCGCTCAAGGCGCACGGCTCTCAGGCCGATGGCGGCTACACCGTCCGGACGCTCGCCATGCTGCTGCGCCTGCCGAGGCCGATCCGGAGGTGGGTGCTTGGTACCGAATGGTTCAGGGAAGTGGGACGCGCCCCTGCCGCCGTGCTTCTCGACAACATCTTCGCCACCCTGCGCACGTAGCTCGCCCTGGAGACCGGGGCCGACTCTCATACAGGTTGATTGCAGAATCACTTCGCGATGCTGCCGCACATGACCACCGAACTGACCGTCCGCCGGCCCTCCTCTCGGGCGGGCGAGATGCTGAACAAGGTCCCCGAGATCACGATCTGGTTCTGGGTAATCAAGATCCTCTGTACGACCGTCGGTGAAAGTTTCGCCGACTGGATCAACATGACGCTCGGCGTCGGCCTTACCAAGACGGCGCTCATCTTCACCGTCGTCCTGGCCGCGGTGCTCTACGTGCAGATGCGACTCCGCCGGTATGTGCCGTCGATCTACTGGCTCACCGTCGTGGTCGTGAGCATCACCGGCACGCTCTACACCGACATCCTGACGGACAGCCAGGGCGTTCCGCTAAAGGTCAGCACCACGGTCTTCGCCGTTCTCCTGGCGGTCGTCTTCGGTGTCTGGTACGCCCGTGAGCGCACCCTGTCGATCCACAGCATCACCTCGACGCCCCGTGAGGCGTTCTACTGGCTCGCGATCCTGGTGACCTTCGCACTCGGCACGGCCGCCGGCGACTGGACTCTCGAACTCAGCGGCTGGGGCCCGGGCAAGGCGGTGCTGCTGCCGGCGGCTCTCATCGCCATGGTCGTCGTCGCCTGGCGGTTCGGCGGGCAGCCGGTGCTCGCCTTCTGGTTGGCCTACATCCTCACCCGGCCGCTGGGCGCCAACATCGGAGACTGGTTCGCGACCCCGAGGTCCGAGCAGGGGCTGGGCCTCGGCACCGCCCTCACCAGCGTGATCTTCCTCGTCGCCATCGGGGCCACCGTCCTCTACCTCACCTGGTCGAAGGCGGACGTCATCCCCGGCTCGGAGGCCCTGGAGACCGCCGTCCGCGGCGCCGGCCCGGGCCGAGAACGACTCGCCCTCGGTCTCTACGCCGCGGCCGCGATCGCCACCGGGCTCCTGCTTCACCACACCTCGCAGATCCCGCACGCCTCTCCACTCGCCGCGGAGGAGGCCGGCGGATCAGCCTCGAACAACATCCAGCTCACGCCTGCTCAGGCAATCGCCCACTTCCCATCGGCCGATGTCGCGAGCCTCAAGACGATCGTCGACGACACGCTCACCAAGGTGAACGCGGGCGACCAAAGCGGAGGCACGGCTCGAATCAAGGATCTCGAGACGACCTGGGACGACGATGAGTCCAAGCTCAAGCCCCTGGACGGCAATGCCTGGACGTTCCTCGACGGGCGGATCGACGATGCCCTGACCGCACTGCGGGCATCCAACCCTGACCCCGCCACCGAGAAGCAGGCGCTGACCGTGCTGTCCACGTCTCTGGGCGGCTGACGGAACTGTCTCAAGATCACCGGCCCTGCGCGCCTAAAGGCTGTTTCGTAACCCGGATGCCGGGCCTCGGGGCTGCCTGGTAGATCATGTTGGGGTGCAGGTCATCTCCGCCGCCGACCCTCAGTGGATCTTCCCGTTCACCGGGTTGAAGCCGACCCAGTTCCGCCGACTGGTCCGTCTCGTCGCCCAGCGCGGCGGGGACCGGATCGCCGACGGGCGGCCGGGACGGCCGTGGGCGTTGCCTCTGCCGGACCGGGTGCTGCTGGTCGCGGCCTACTGGCGCACGA
>NZ_KB891111.1 GCF_000373365.1 Parafrankia discariae | reverse complement strand
TCGGTCAGCAGCTCCACCGCGCCCGCCGACCAGTCCACCTGCGGCGACGGCGCATCCACATGCAACGTCCGCGGCAACACCCCATGCCGCATCGCCAACACCATCTTGATCACACCGGCCACACCCGACGCCGCCTGCGTATGACCGATGTTCGACTTCACCGACCCCAACAACAACGGCCGACCCGACGGCCGATCCTGACCGTAGGTCGCCAACAACGCCTGCGCCTCGATCGGGTCACCCAGCCGCGTCCCCGTCCCGTGCGCCTCCACCACGTCGANNTNGGCNGGNNNNAGNNGGGCNNCGGNGAGNGCCTGCNGGATGACGCGCTGCTGGGNNGGGCCGTTCGGNGCGGTCAGNCCGNTGCTGGCACCGTCGGAGTTCACCGCGCTGCCCCGCACCACCGCCAACACCGGATGACCATGACGCCGGGCATCCGACAACCGCTCCACCAGCAACAACCCGACGCCCTCACCCCAGCCCGTGCCGTCCGCCGCCGCCGCGAACGACTTGCACCGGCCGTCCGCGGCCAGACCGCCCTGCCGGTCGAACTCGGAGAACATGCCGGGGCTGGACATGACGGTCGCGCCGCCGACCAGCGCGGCGCCGCACTCGCGGCGGCGCAGCGCCTGGCAGGCGACGTGCAGGGCGACCAGCGACGACGAGCAGGCCGTGTCGACGGTGACCGCCGGCCCCTCCAGGCCGAACGTGTAGGCCAGCCGGCCGGAGAGCACCGCCGGGGCCGCGCCGGTGAGCAGGTGGCCGAGGACCTCGTCGGGGAACTCGGCGATGTCGGCGATGTAGCCGAGGTCGCCGCCGCCGACGAACACCCCGACCCGCTCGCCGCGCAGGGTGGCGACGTCGATGCGGGCCCGTTCGAACGTCTCCCAGGCCACCTCGAGCAGCAGCCGCTGCTGCGGGTCCATCGCGAGCGCCTCGCGCGGGCTGATGCCGAAGAACGCCGGGTCGAAGTCGGCGGCGTCGTAGAGGAACCCGCCGCGGCCGGTCGCCGACTCGGCCGCCGCGGGCTCGTCGGGGAGGTCCCAGCCGCGGTCGGTGGGCAGGCTCGCGATCGCGTCGCGGCCCTCGGTGAGCAGGTTCCAGAAGTCATCGGGCCCGTGGACGTCCCCGGGGTAGCGGCAGCCGATCGCGACGATCGCGATCGGCTCCCGGGCCGCGTCCTCGAGCTCGGAGATCCGCAGCCGGCTCTGCTGCAGGTCCGCCGTCACCCACCGGAGGTAGTCGCGAAGTGTTTCCTCGTCCGCCATGCGATTACCACCTCTGTGGATAGACCAACGGCCAGCGGCGACACCGGATGTCCAACCGCTGGCCGGATATCCGCCGTGACGCGCGGATCCTCAAACCTGGGGCAGCCTGGCCATGATGCTAGGAGCCACATTGCCGGGCACGAAACCCCTAGCCTGCCCCTACCCCAGAAAGAACGGCCGACAATTGAACAGGCCGACCTACACCGAATTCAGGTTTTTCGCAGCTGTGTGTCGATGAACCGGAGCAGTTCGTCGTCGGTGGCCGCGCTGAGATCCGCCCCGCCGGTCGTCCCCGGCGCGGTCACAGCGGACCCGTCCAGCTGCGACAGGAGCGACTGCAGCCGTATCCGGATCTTCGTGCGCTCGATCTCGTCGTGCCCCCGACCGGCCACCGAACGCTCCAGCCGATCCAGGTCGGCGAATACCGATTCCGATTCCCGGGCCGCATCGGGCAGCATTTCCTTCGACAGCTGTCGGGCGAGCACGAAAGGCGTCGGATGGTCGAACACCAGGGTCGCCGCACAGCGCAGCCCGGTCGCCCGGTTGAGCCGGTTGCGAAGCTGGACGGCGGTCACCGAATCGACGCCGATATCCCGGAAGGCGCGTTCGGCGGGAATGCTTTCCGTGGAGGGGAATCCGAGGACGGCACAGCTGTGCGCGCGGACCAGCTCGACCAGCTCGCGCTCGGCCTCGTCAGGCCGCAGCGCGGCGAGCCGTGCCCGCAGCCGCCCGGCCTCGCCGTCGTCGCGCTCGGTGGCCGCCTCCTGCTCGCGGCGCGCCGCCCGGACGGCCGGCAGGTCGGCCAGCAGCGGGCTGGGCCTGGTCAGGGTGAAGCCCGGCGCGAACCGCGCCCAGTCGACGTCGGCGGCGACCAGGCCGCTCTCGTCCCGGTCGAGCACGCCGGCCAGGACGGCGACGGCGACGTCGGGGTCGAGCGGGGTCAGCCCGCGGCGGGCCAGCGACCCGTCCCGGGCGGCGGTGTCGGCGGTTCCGCCGCCGGCCCAGGGTCCCCAGGCGACGGCGGTCGCCCGGCGGCCCGCGGCCCGGCGGCGGGCGGCGAGGGCGTCGAGGTGGGCGTCGGCGGCCGCGTAGACCGCGTTACGGGCGCTGCCCCAGACGCCGACGACCGACCCGAACACGACGAACGCGTCCAGCGGGGTGTCGGCGAGCAGCTCGTCGAGGTGCTCGGCGCCGGCGACCCGGGCCCGCAGCACCTCGCCGGCCTCGGCGAGGGTGGTGTCGGCGATCGTGCCGTCCTGGCCGCGCCCGGCGGCGTGAACCACGGCGGTGACGGGGTCGCCGCCGCGGGTCAGCTCGTCGAGCAGGGCGCGCACCGCGTCCCGGTCGGCGACGTCGCAGGCGGCGAAGGTGACCCGGGCACCCAGGCCGGTCAGCTCGGCGTGCAGCTCCGGCGCGCCGGGCGCGCGCGGGCCACGCCGGTTGACCAGCACGAGATGCTCGGCGCCGTGGGCGGCGGCCCAGCGGGCCGTCCGCCCGCCGAGCGCCCCGGTGCCGCCGGTGACGAGCACGGTGCCCCGAGGCTTCCAGCCGTCGCCCGAGGCTTCGGGGGCCGTGGGAGCCGGGACGAGGCGGCGGCCGAGCAGGCCGGTGTCGCGCAGGGCCAGCTGGTCTTCCCCGTCCAGCCCGGCCAGCGCCGCGACGAGGCGGCGGCCGGCGCCGCCGACCGGGCCGTCCGACAGGTCGCAGTCCGGCGGCAGGTCCAGCAGCCCGCCCCACCGCTGCGGATGTTCCAGCGCCACGACCCGCCCGAGCCCCCAGACCTGCGCCTGGACGGGGCTCGGTGCCGCCGGTCCGTCGGACGCCGCGCCAGCCGACGCCGCGCCAGTGCTCGCCGCGCCGGCGGGCATGACGGCCGTGGACACGGCGCCGCTGGTCAGCGCCCACAGCGGGGCGTCGATGCCCGCGTCACCGAGGGCCTGGATCAGGGCCAGCGTGCCGGCCACCGCCCTGGGCAGCACCGGGAACGCGGCGTACGCGGCCTCGTCGAAGGCCAGCAGGGAGACGACGCCCACGATCGGCGCGTCCCCACCGCCCGCCGTGGCCCGCAGCGCGCCGGTCAGCGCGGCCCGGTCCGCCCCGGCCGCGGCGGCCAGGTCGACGGACAGCTCGGCGATCTCGGCGCCGGCGTCCTTGAGCAGGCCGGCGAGCTCGGGGACGGTACCGCCGGCGGGCCTGACCACCAGCCAGCGGCCGGTGAGCCGGGCCGGCGGCGGCTCGGGCAGCGGCTGCCAGTCGATCCGGTACCGCCAGCCGTCCGTGACCGCCGCGGTGCGCCGCCGCGCCCACCAGGACGCCAGCGCCGGCAGCACCGGTGTCACCAGCTCGGCGGGCACCCCCAGCTGCTCGGTCAGCTCCGTCGTGTCACCGGCCTGGACGGCCGTCCAGAACCGTTCCGCCCCGGCGTCGAGCTGAGTTCCGGAACGTCCCGGCTCCGGTTCGAGCGGGTCCGGCCAGTAGCGCCGGTGCTGGAAGGCGTAGGTGGGCAGGTCGGGCAGGCAGCGCGGCGACGACGGCGACGGCGTTGGCGACGGCAGCAGGCCGGCGGACCAGGCCGGCCAGTCCACCGACAGGCCCGCCGCCCACGCCTGGGCCAGCGCGCGCAGCTGCGCGGCGGCGTCGTCGTGGCCGCGGCGCAGGGTGGGGCAGACGGCGACCGGGCCGGCGTGCGTCGCCTGCTCCGCCGCGATCTGCTCCAGCGCGAGCAGCAGCACCGGATGCGGGCTGACCTCGACGAACTGCCGGAAGCCGTCCCGCAGCAGCCGTCGGACGGCCGGCGCGAACCGCACTGTCTCGCGCAGGTTCGCGTACCAGTAGTCCCCGCCGACGGCGCCGTCGACCGGCTCGCCGGTGACCGTCGAGTACCACGGCACGCGGGGAGTCCGCGCCCGCAGGTCCGCGAAATCCGTCAGCAGCCGGTGCCGGAGCTGCTCCACCTGCGGGGAGTGCGACGCGTAGTCGACGTCGACGAGCCGCGCCCGGGTCCCCCGGGCCTCGCAGCGGGCGACCAGCTCCGCCACCGCGGCGCGGTCGCCGGCCACCACGACCTGGGACGGCCCGTTCACCGCCGCCACGCTCAGCGAGGCCTCGGCGGCGATCCATCCGGTCACGGTGTCGAGCGGTGCCACGACGGAGGCCAAGGCCCCGGCGCCGGTGAGCCCCCGCACGGCGGCGCTGCGCCGCGCCACCACCCGGGCCCCGTCACGCAGCGAGAGCGCCCCGGCGACGACCGCCGCCGCCACCTCGCCCTGCGAGTGGCCGACGACCGCGCCCGGCACCACCCCGAACGACTCCCACCAGGCGGCGAGCGAGACCATCACCGCCCACAGCACGGGCTGCACCACGTCCACCCGGTCCAGCTCCCCGCCGTCGCGCAGGATCCCGACCACCGAGAAGTCGACGAACTCGCTGAGCGCCGCGTCGCACTCGGCCAGCCGCGCGGTGAACGCCGCCGAACGGTCGAGCAGGCCGAGCGCCATGCCCACCCACTGCCCGCCCTGGCCGGGGAACACGAACACGACGCCGCTTGAGGACACCGCCGTCCCGACGACCACGTCGGCGGCCGGTTCGCCGTCGGCGAGGCCGCGCAGGCCGGCGGCGTCCCAGGCGACGGCACGCGCCGGCAGCGCGGTGCGGCCCAGCAGCGCCCGGCTCACATCGGCCGGTGACCCGGCGGTGGGGACGAACCGCGCGAGCCGTGCCGCCTGCGCCCGCAGCCCCGACTCGTCCGTCGACGACACCAGCAGCGGCAGCGGCGAGCCGGGTGGCTCCGGCTCCACGGGAGGCGGGGCGGCGGGTGGGGCCTCCTCGACGATCAGGTGGGCGTTCGTGCCGCTCATGCCGAACGACGAGACGCCCGCCCGGCGGGGACGTCCCGTGTCGTGCCACGGCTGGGACCCGGTCAGCAGCGCCACCGTGCCGGCCGACCAGTCGACCTGGCCGGTCGGCTCGTCGACGTGCAGGGTCGGGGGCAGCAGCCCGTGCCGCAGCGCCAGCACCATCTTGATCACCCCGGCCACCCCGGACGCCCCCTGGGTGTGACCGATGTTCGACTTGAGCGAGCCCAACCACAGCGGACGGTCGGCGGACCGGTCGCGTCCGTAGGTGGCGAGCAGCGCCTGGGCCTCGATCGGGTCCCCGAGAACGGTGCCGGTGCCGTGTGCCTCGACGGCGTCGACGTCGTCGGGGGTCAGTCCCGCGCCGGCGAGGGCCGCGCGGATCACCCGTTCCTGCGCCGGCCCGTTCGGGGCGGTCAGGCCGTTGCTCGCCCCGTCCGAGTTCACCGCGCTGCCGACGATCGTCGCGAGGATGTGCCGGCCGTTGCGGCGGGCGTCGGAGAGCCGTTCGAGCACCAGCAGGCCGGCGCCCTCACCCCAGCCCGTCCCGTCCGCGGCGGCCGCGAACGACTTGCACCGGCCGCTGGAGGCGAGCGCCCCCTGCCGGCTGAACTCGGTGAAGATCCCGGGCGTGGACATCACCGCGACCCCCCCGGCCAGCGCCAGGTCGCACTCGCCCTGCCGCAGCGACCCGGCGGCCAGGTGCAGCGCCACCAGCGAGGACGAGCACGCCGTGTCGACGGTGACCGCCGGCCCCTCCAGCCCGAAGGCGTAGGCGACCCGGCCGGAGATGATGCTCGCCGAGTTGCCGGTCGTCAGATGGCCCTCGAGTTCGGCGGCGACGTCCTGCAGCAGCCAGAGGTAGTCCTGCCCGTTGCTGCCGGCGAAGACCCCGGTGCGGCTGCCGCGCAGCCCCCGCGGGTCGATCCCGGCCCGCTCGAACGCCTCCCAGCTCGTCTCCAGCAGCAGCCGCTGCTGCGGGTCCATCGCGAGCGCCTCGCGCGGGGTGATCCCGAACAGCGCGGCGTCGAAGTCACCGGCATCGCGCAGGAAACCGCCCACCCTGGTGGTGGACGTCCCGGCCCGCTGCGGATCCGGGTCGAACAGGACGTCGAGATCCCAGCCGCGGTCGGTCGGGAACTCCGAGATCGCGTCGGTGCCGTCCGCGACCAGGCGCCACAGCGCCTCCGGTGAGTCGGCCCCGCCGGGGTAGCGGCAGCCCATGCCGATGATCGCGATGGGCTCGCTCGCCGCCGCGGTGAGCCGCCGCTGCTCGCGCCGCAGCCGCTCGTTCTCCTTCAGTGCCGCGCGCAGGGCCTCGACAACTCTCGGGTCCGGCTGGGTCATCGTTCGTCGCTCCGCTCGTCGAACCGCTCGTCGAACCACTGCGCGCCCCGGTCGAGGGACCGGGACGCGGACCCGGTCAGGACCCGTCGCCGCCGAGGGCGAGCCGGACGAGGTCGTCGACCCCCATGCCGTCGATCTCCGCCGGCTGCCCGGCCGCCTCGGGCCGCCCGGCCGCTTCCAGCTGCCCGGTCATCTCCAGCTGCCCGTCCGGTGCCGGCCGGGCGCTGCCGGCGGCGGCTCGAGCCAGGCCCACGAGCGGCGCCAACAGCCCGGACGTCCGCAGCCGCCCGATCGGGATGGACGCCAGCAGCTCCCGCAGGTCATCCCCGTCGAGAGCAGCCAGGCCGTCCTCGACAACCGGGTCGGCCGACTCGCCCGCCGTGCCCGGGCCGGCGGGAGCATCCGGTGCGGAGCCGGGATCGTCGGTCGCCGCGAGCATGGCGAGCACGTGCCGGGCCAGGCGTTCGGCGTCCGGATGGTCGAAGGCCACCGTGGCCGGCAGACTCAGCCCCGTCTCCGCGGCCAGCCGGGTGCGCAGCTCCACCGCGGTCAGCGAGTCGAACCCGAGCTCCTTGAAGGCCCGGCCGGGCTCGACCTCGGCCGTCGACGGGTGGCCCAGCACACCAGCCACCGCCTCGCGGACCAGCTCGAGGACCATCCGCTCCCGCTCCGCCCGCGAGGCCCCGGCAAGCCGTCCGGCGAGATGTCCGGTGTGGGCGCCGGCCGGCCCGTGCGGCCCGTGCTCGGCTGCCGCGAGCGCCGCCTGCATCGCCGCGAACAGCGGACGCGGCCGGGCCGCGGTGAACGGCGGCAGGAACTCGGGCCAGCGGACGTCGACGACGCTCACCGCGCCCTCGTCGGCGCCGACCGTCCGGGCTAGCGCGGCAAGGGCCGCCTGCGGGGCGAGCGTGACCAGGCCGCGGCGGCGCAGCTCCCCGGCGACGTCGGCGCCGGCCGCCATGCCCACCTCGGCCCACGGGCCCCACGCGACGGCGGTGCCCGCGCGGCCGGCGGCGCGGCGGCGGTGGACGAGCGCGTCCAGGGCGGCGTTCGCGGCGGCGTACGCGGCCTGCCCGCCGCTGCCCCAGACACCGGAGATGGAGGAGAAGACGACGAAGGCGTCGAGTGGGGTGTCGGCGAGCAGCTCGTCGAGGTGCTCGGCGCCGGCGACCTTGCCGGTGACCACCCGGTCCAGGTGGTCGGCGTCCGCGACCGCCAGGGGCGCGTCCTCGGCGACGCCCGCGGCGTGGACGACCGCGGACAGGTCGCCGTCCACGGCCGCGCCGGCCAGCAGCGCGGCGACCGCGGCACGGTCAGCCAGCTCGCAGGCGGCGACGTCGACCCGCACGCCGAGCGCGGACAGCTCCGCGACCAGCGTGTCCGCCCCGGGGGCGGCCGATCCGCGCCGGCTGGCCAGCACGACCCGCCGCGCGCCGTGCGCCGCCACCCAGCGGGCCACCTGGGCGCCGAGACCACCCGTCCCGCCGGTGATCAGCACCGTTCCGCGAGGGTGCCAAAGACTCTCGCCCGTGGCCGGTGCGGCGACGAGCCGGCGCAGCAGGATCCCGCCGCCGCGGAGCGCGACCTGGTCCTCGCCGCCGGGCAGGCCCGCGAGCACCGCCACGAGCCGCTCGGCGGTCCGCCGGTCGAACCCGTCCGGCTTCGCCCCGCCAGCCGATTTCGCCGGTCCGCCCGGCTTCGCCGCGCCGCCCGGTTCCGGCAGGTCGAGCAGCCCGCCCCACCGGCCGGGATGCTCCAGGCCGACCACCCGGCCGAGACCCCATACCTGCGCCTGCCGAACACTGACCGCACGATCGGTACGCCCGGTCCACACCGCGCCTCGGGTGACGAACCAGAGCGGCACATCCAGCCAGGACGGCGCATCGAGCCCGGCGTCGCCGAGCGCCTGCACCACCGTGAGCGTGTCCGCGAGGAGCGTGTCGGCGAGGAGCGTGTCCGCGGGCCGCCGGTCGTCCAGCGCCGCCAGGCAGAGCACACCGGTGACCGGTCCGGCCCCCGGGCCCACGCCGGCAGCGACGGCGTCATCGAGCGTGCGCAGTCTTTCGGCCAGGGTCGCCCGGTCGACACCGGGCTCGACCGGGACGGCGACGACCTCCGCGCCCGCGGCTGTCAGCAGCGGCGTCAGCCCCACCGTGTCGTCGCCCAGGACCAGCCAGGTTCCAGTCAGCACCGCGGGCCCCGGGTCGGACAGCGGCTTCCAGCTCACCCGGTAACGCCAGCCATCCACCGTCGCATCGACCCGGCGACGTTCCCGCCACGACGCCAACGCCGGCAGCGTGATCTCCAACGCGGCGGCTTCGACACCAAGCCGCTCGGCCAGGCCGGCCAGGTCGGAACGCTCGACCGTCGCCCAGAAATCCGCCTCGACCGGATCACCGGCCACCGCACCGGCGACCATCGGCGTCGGTAGCCGGCTGTCCAGCCAGTACCGCTGCCGCTGAAACGCGTACGTCGGCAACACCACCGGATGGGCAGCCCCACCCGAACCAGCCCTACGACCAGCGCCAGCCCCCGCAAGAAGCGCCGCCCAGTCGACGGCGACACCGTGGACGAACAGTCCCGCCAGGGCGGTCAGAACAGTGGTCGCCTCGTCGCGGTC
>NZ_KB891110.1 GCF_000373365.1 Parafrankia discariae | reverse complement strand
GATCATGCCGTATCGGAAACCCCTCGACGGACAGCCGCTGTCGGAGTGGAAGGAGGAGCTGAACAGGGTGCACCGCAAGGTCCGGGCCCGCGTCGAACACGCCCTCGCCGGGATGAAGACCTGGAAGATCCTGCGTGACTACCGCCGCCAGGCCCGCACCCTCGGGATCACCGCGGCCGGGATCGCCCATCTCTACAACATCAGCCGGACCGGCTGACCGGTCACGCGGACCGGCCACACCCCACCCAAACCGAGTTACGAAACAGCCTTTAGTCCGCGCGAGCCGTTCGGGACCCCTCCCGGACGAAGGTGGTCATCCCGGCGCCCGCCACGGCCGTCGGCAGCGCGGGCGCGGTGTCGCGCCGGGGCTGGAAGGGCGCCGCGAGCTGGCCGAGCCAGCTCGCCGGCATGGCCTCGGCGATTCCGTAGGCGCCGGGCATCCCGGGCGGCAGATGGCGGGTGCGGAACAGCCGGTCCCACACGGAGAGGATCGCCCCGTAGTTGCGGTTCACCGCGGCCGGCTCGAGGGCGTGGTGCCAGTGATGAAACGCCGGGGTGACGAACACCGCGCTGAGCGGGCGCAGGGTTATCCGGGTGTTCGCGTGCGCCAGGAACGGAAAATAGAACTGGAAGGCGATGAAGACCGCGGAGAAGGTGACGTCGAAGCCGATGGCGTAGAGCGGGACGACGGTCACCACCAGGTTGATGATCTGGTCGAGGGGATGGCCGCGGCTGGTGGACAGCCAGTCCAGCCCGGTGCTCGAATGGTGCACCGCGTGCAGCCGCCACAGCGGCCCGATCTCGTGCAGGGCCCGGTGGCCGAGATAGTTCGCCAGGTCGGCGAGCAGGATCAGGACGGTGAACCGCACCCAGCCCGGCTGGTCGAGCACGAACCGGCGCACGGCGTCGGGGAACACGGCGTGCACGGCCGGCCCGACGAACCCGAGTGTGACCGCCACGGCGATCGTGATCGGCAGCCGGTTGGCGAAGGTGTGCACGACGTCGACGGCCCAGTCCGGGCGAGACGTCCGCTGAACCAGGGGAACCAGCTGTTCGAGCGGGACGAAGACCAGCGCGCAGATGAGAAAGCCGATCAGCAGCCGCGGCCGTTCCAGAACACCGACCGCCACGGCCGCCATCGTGATGGCCACGGTCACCGCCCGGCGGCCGGTGTTCCTCGACATCCGGAAGGCCGGCGTGGAACTACTTGACCGGGCCGATCACGATCGGGCCACCGCCCGGGAGGCCCTTGACGGGACCGCCGGGGCCGCCACCGATCGGCACGACGCCGGCGTCGGAGGTGGAGCCGCTGAACCACTGCGGGTGCGTCACGGAGAACACGCCGCCGACCAGGCCGACGGCGAGCATCGCGATGAGGAGCAGACGACCCACGGAGGTCTGGAAACAGGTCTGTACCGCAGCCATGCGCATTCCTTTCGAAGCGAGAGGCCGGAGTCTCGGTATCGCGCTCATTCCGGCCGGGCACACGGTAATCTCCGAGGCAGAATCGCACTGCGGCCGTCGCCTGTTCGACATCCAACGTTCATCGGTGTCATCTGCCTGACGATCAGCGCGCCGGCGGCGACCCGTCAGGTGTCAGGGACGGCTCATCGGGAGCAGACAGACTTAGTACGGAGTGGATGACCGCGGGTGAGGACGTCAATTTGGCCTCGATTTCGCGCAGCCGTACCGCGACGCGCGGCTCGATGTCGTCGCCGACGAGGTCGATGTCCCCGACCACTGTGATCATCCGTGGGCCGACGACCTCCAGCCGCAGATAGGTGACCCGATCCACCTCGGGCATTGCCAGCAGTGCCCGGATCGTCGCCGCACGTACCTGCGGATCCGCCTCCTGCCCGATGAGGAACCGCCGGTTACGGCTGATCAGAACCAGGGCGACCGCGCCGAGGAGCACCCCGACCAGGATCGAGCCCGCGGCGTCGAAGGCCCCGATCCCGGTTATCTCGTGCAGCGCCAGGCCGAGCGTCGCGATCACGATTCCGGCCAGCGCCGCCGAGTCCTCGGCGAAGACGGCCCGCAGAGTGGGGTCGGTGGTCTCCAGCACGTGTTCGATGACGTCCCGGTTCATCGACTCGGCCTCCGGCCTGGCCTGCCGTACCGACTGGAGGAACGACGCCCCTTCGAGCAGGAACGAGACGCCCAGGACGAGGTAGCCGATGAGATATTCGTTGCCGGACTCGTCGGCGAACAGTTCCTGCACCCCGTGGGTGACGGAGACCGCGCCACCGGCGGTGAACAGCCCGATCGCCGCGAACAGCGACCAGACGTAGGCCTCCCGGCCGAACCCGTGCGGATGGGCTGGCTCCGGCGGCCGGCGGGACCGCCGGTCCGCCACCACCAGGAAGACCTCGTTGCCGGTGTCGGCCCACGAGTGCGCCGCCTCGGCGACCATCGAGGCCGAACCGGTGAGCAGCGCCGCCACCGACTTCGCGATCGCGATGACCAGGTTCGCCGCGAAGGCGACCGCGATGGTGAGGCTGCTCTCGCCCGCCCCCGCGCCCCCGTCCTGCTGCAACGGAACGGCCGCCGCGGCCTCCGGCGGCAGGTCCCCGCGCGCGGCCTGTCCGTCGGCGGTATCGGCGATGGGCGCCGCGCCTGACGCAGGTTCGTCTGAGGACGGGCCGCTCGTGGAACGCAGTGTTTCCGACTCGGTGGGCATGTCCACAGTTCTCGCCCTGGACGCCAGCCTTCTAACCAGGCGCCCCTGATGTGTCGAAAACGAGCTGGCCAGCAGGCCGGCCAGGGCCTGGATCAAGATCGCGATCAGCGGTTGGCTGACTTCGCCGGCAGCGCTGCTCGCGATCTGCCTCCCGCGATCGGCACCCGGCGTCCGGCTCCCGCGGCGCGCGCCCGCTGACCGCGGGAACCACGCCAGAGGATCCGTACTCATCGCCTCTGCCGCATCTTTCCCAAGTCGGGGATCACCTCGCGCTTGCGGCTGGCGGCGCGGCTGGACGGCTCTGACCGGTCCGGTCGCCGAGTCGCGGGCCATCCCACGGTCCAGCAATATGGGTGTTACCTTCATTTGCAGGTTGCACCCACTAAGTGGAGGCTGTGGGGTTCATGCTTCTGGCGGGTGGTCTCGCCGTGGGAGCCGCCACCACGCCCACCTCGGGCACCGCGTTCACGGCCGGTTGGACGACACTGGTCGGCGCGGGAACAGGACTGGCCCTGTCGGTGGCGACCGCGGCGGCCCTGGCCGGGTTGTCGGCCGAACGCAGCGGCACCGGGTCGGCTGTCGTGCAGGCGTTCAACAAGGCAAGCGGCCCACTCGGCGCGGCGATCGCCGGCAGTGTCCTCGTCGCGGTCTACCGCGCCCGGCTGGACAGCGCCCGGCTCGGCCGTCCCGGGCTGCCGGCGACGGTGGCCGAGAGCGCGCGCAGGAGTCTCTACGACGGCACGGCCGCCGCCCGGGCGGCTGGGGCACCCGGACTGGAACAGGCGGTTCACGCGGCGTTCGTCGACGGGATGGGGGCGGCGTTCCTGGTGTCGGCCGCGATCGCCGTACTGGGAGCCGTCGCGGCCCTGACCGTCCTTCCCCGCGGCCGATCCCGTAGAACGGAGATCGGCCAGCCGACCGAGGAGGGGACCGCCGATGCCGTCGCGCACTGACCGGGCAGTGTCCGGTGACCGGGCAGCACCCGGACTGCGGGAACGTAAGAAGGCCCGGACCAGGGTCGCCATCCAGACCCATGCCCTGCGGCTGTTCCGCGAGCAGGGCTATCACGCGACAACCGTCGAACAGATCATCGACGCCGCGGAGGTCTCGGAGACGACCTTTTTCCGTTACTTCCCCACCAAGGAACACGTCGTCTTCCAGGACGATCTCGATCCGCTGATCATTCAGGCGTTCCAGAGTCAGCCCGCGGAGCTCTCACCTGTCCAGGCGATACGAGCCGCGATCCGTCAGCAGTTCGACGTACTCACTCCGGAGCAACGGCAGGCGCTGCGGGACCGCACCTCGCTCATCGTCGTCGAGCCCGCCCTGCGGGCGGCCATGCTCGATCAGATCTCCCAGACCATGCTCCTGCTCGCCGACGCGATCGCCGAGCGGGCCGGGCGCCCGAAGGGCGACCTCGCCGTGCGCACCGTCGCCGGCAGCGCCATCGGCGCCATGCTCGCCACTCTGCCCGCCCTGGCCGACGATCCGGACGCGGACCTGCCCGCCCTCGTCGACCAGGCCCTCGGCTACCTCGAGGCCGGTCTACCGGTGTGACACGGCGGCGCCGCGGCGCAGGCCGTCGACGAGGACGGCGACGACGCGCTGGTTGTGCTCGGGTCCCCGCCCGGGCACGGGCTGGCACAGCGCGGTGATGGCGTGCAGGAGATCCTCGGCGCCGATGTCGTCGCGCACCGCGCCGTCGGCCACCGCGGCGGCGAGCAGTGTCGCCAGGGTGGGGCCGAGTCGCTGCCGGAAATAGTCGGGCAGCCCCTCGAAGGCCGGATCGCCCGAGTGCAGCGCCGAGGCGAGTCCGCGCTTGGTCGCGAGCAGCTCGGCGAACCGGTGGACCCACCTGATGAGCGCCTCCACCGGCTCGTGCTCGGCGCTCAGGGACGGGCCTGCGTCGGCGACGGCGTCGATTCCGCTCTGCACCACGGCTTTGACCAGGTCGGAGCGCTGCGGGAAGTGCCGGTACAGCGTGCCGACCCCCACGCCGGCCAGGTCGGTGATCTCCTTCGCGGGTGCGTCCACGCCGGAGGTGGCGAAGACGGCTCTCGCGGCCTCGATCAGCGCGTCGACGTTGCGCCGCGCGTCGGCGCGCCTGCGCGGCGCCGGTTCGCCGGGGTCCGACTCCGCGCGGGCGGACGGCGGGGCTCCAGCCCGCGTCCTGTTCCGAGACATCGGATCACCTCCATCTGGTCACCTCCACTTGCATAAGCGGAAAACTTTTCCGTATAGTTCCGGAAAACCTTTCCGCTTATCGCATCGTACGGCACACGGCAGCCGTCCAGGGCGGACCACCACAGGGAGAGAACCCATGCGCCACCGCACCCTCGGCCGGACCGGCATCCAGGTCAGCCCCTACGGCCTGGGCGCCCTGATGTTCGCCACCTCGATGGGCAACGCCCCCGAGGACTCGATCCGCATCATCCACAAGGCGCTGGACGCCGGCATCAACCTCGTCGACACCGCCGACGCCTACGCCGACTCCGAGGACATCGTCGGCAGGGCCCTGGAAGGGCGCCGCGACGACGTCGTGCTCGCCACCAAGTTCGGCCGTCCGGTCGGACGGGACCCCAACCACCAGGGCGCCTCACGGCGCTGGATCGTCACCGCCGTCGAGAACTCGCTGCGCCGCCTGCGGACCGACCACATCGACCTCTACCAGCTTCACCGGCCCGATCCCCGCACCGACATCGAGGAGACCCTCGCCGCGCTGACCGACCTGATCAACAGTGGCAAGATCCGCGCGATCGGCGCGTCGGGGACCCCCGCCGCCGACATCGTCGAGGCCCGGTGGATCGCCGAGCGGCGCGGCCTCGCCCGGTTCCACACCGAGCAACCGGCCTACTCCATCCTCAACCGTGGCGTCGAACGCGAGATCCTGCCCGCCATCCAGCGCCTCGGCATGGGCACCCTGGTCTGGGGTCCGCTCGGTCAGGGGCTCCTGACCGGCCGCGTCCGCAGGAACCAGGACAACGATCTCAGGCGGGCCGGACTGGCCCAGCATCTCAACGACGAACGCCGGCTCGACACCGTCGAAAAGCTCATTCCGCTCGCCGCCGAGGCGGGACTGCCCATGACCCACCTCGCGATGGCGTTCACCATCGCCCATCCCGGCGTCACCAGCGCGCTGATCGGCGTGCGCACCATGGACCATCTCGACAGCCTGCTCGCCGGCCTGGATGTCACCCTCACCGACGACATCCTCGACCGCATCGACGAGGTCGTCCCACCCGGCACCGACATCGGCACCCTCGACCAGGCCTACCAACCCCCGGCCCTGACGGACCCGAACCTGCGCCGCCGCCCGCTGCTCGCCCGTAACGCGGCCTGACCCCGCATGCCGCGGAGCGTATCGGCAGCTGTTCAGGTCTGCCGGATGACGATGAGGCAGGTGTCGTCGTCGGTGTCCGGGGTGGTGTGCGCGAGCAGCTGGTCGGCGCGGCGGGAGACGTCGAGGCCCGGTTCGGCCGCGATCTGCAGGAGCGCGTGCAGGGATTCGTCCAACCCGGTTCCGCGGCGTTCGATGAGGCCGTCGGTGAACAGCAGCAGGATGTCGTCCGGGTCGAGCTGGTGGACGGTCTCCTGGTAGTCGGCGTCGGGTTCGACGCCGAGCAGCAGCCCGTCGGGCATCGGCAGGGCCTGGGCGGAGCCGTCCCGGACGAGCACGGGCGGCAGATGCCCGGCACGGGCCCAGCGCAGGGCGCGCTCGGCGGGCCGGTAAAGGCCACAGATGACGGTGGCGGTGATGTTGTCGGCGAGGTGGTAGGTGACGTTGTTCAGCCAGTGCAGCAGCCGCCCCGGCCCGGCGCCGGTGACCGCGAGGCCGCGCAGGCTGTTGCGCAGGGTCACCATGCCGGCGACGGTCCTGATGCTGTGCCCGGCGACGTCGCCGACGACGAGCAGCACCTCGCCGGTCGGCAGGGTGACCGCGTCGTACCAGTCGCCACCGACGAGATGCTCCTGTTCGGCGGGGCGGTAGCGGACGGCGACCGCGAGGCCGCCGAGGTCGACGGGCTCCTCGGAGCTGGGCAGAATCGCCCGTTGCAGGGCGAGCGCGAGCTGATGCTGGCCGTCGGCCCGGGCCTCGGAGTCGGCGAGCTGGTCCCGGGTGGCGTCGAGGACGACCTGCGTCCGGTAGTGGCTGGTCAGGTCCTGGTAGAGGCCACGGACGGCGACCGTCACACCGGCGGCGTCGGTCACCGGTTCGGCGAAGGCGCGCAGCTGGCGCAACGTCCCGTCGCCGCCGACGACCCGGAACGATCCCGAGGCGGCCCGGCCGAGCCGGAACAGCGCGTCCCGCAGATGGTCGACCGCCCCCCGGTCGTCCGGGTGGACGTGCGACTCGAGGTCGTCGAACGGGACGGGCGACATCGCGCGGTCGCGCTGGAAGAGCTCGTAGACGTGGTCGGTCCAGCGCACGGCCCCGGTGCGGACGTCCTCCTGCCAGCCGCCGAACCGGCCGAGGCGCTGCAGGTGCCCGGCGAGGGAGCCGCCCGCGCCATCGCCGCCGACCGGGCGCCAACTGATCATGACCCCGTCGAAGAACGGGGCGATGCGGACGTCGAGCTCCTCGGCGACGAGCACGTCGTCGACCAGGATGAGCAGGGCGAGGCCGTCGGCCTGGTACTGCTCGCCGGTGCGGACGACCGCCACGGCCCGCTCGAGCAGGCCGGCGTCGGCGGCCATCAGCGGGTAGAGGTCCAGCAGCCGCCGGCCGCGCAGCTGGGCCGGGTGCCTGCCGGCCGGGTCGACGAAGCCCTCGTTCACGTGGTCGACGTGGAAGTCGAGGATCTCGCCGTCCTCGGCCCGCACCGCGTGGGCCAGCAGCACCGACCCGGTGACCGCGTCGAGGAGGGCGGGCAGCCAGGTCGCCCGGCCGTCGAGGGTCTGCGGCCGGGCCGAGTGGGTGTCGGCGGAGAGACCGCCCGGGTACAGGCCGCGCAGGCACAGGTCGGCCAGGGCCACGAGCTCGCGCCGCTGCCCGGCGGTGAACTCGGCGAGCGGCGCGGGCCAGCAGATCTCCATGGCGCCCACGACGGCGCCGGCCTGAAGGAACGGCAGCGCCGCCCGCGCCCCGGCCCGGGGCCCCACCCGCGGCACCGGGCCGCTGTCCGCCGGGGTGGTCGGCTCCGGCGGCGAGCCGTCGGGCCACCACTGCGGGGCGCCGTCGCGGGCCGCGCGCATCACCGCGCAGTCCAGTTGCGGCGGGACGCGCTGCCATCGGCTCGCCTCGAGCCGGCCCAGCCCGGCCTCGCCGACCAGGGTGAGCGCGCCGTCGGACTCCAGCATCCAGAGGGCGACGGCGACGGCGCCCTGATGGGCCAGCACCTCGGCGAACACCGCCTCGGCCACCGGGCAGCCGTCGGTGGCGTGGCTGACCGCGGCCTCGGCCAGCCACCGGCGGTGCTGGGCGCCGTCGTCGGACGGGGATCGGTGCAGCGTGCCGGCGGTTCCGCCGAGCACCTCGGCCGCGAACTCGTCCGGGGCCACCCCGGAGGCGGCCGCGAGCCGGCGCAGCTGGTCACCGGCCTCGGTGACCGAGCACCGCAGCCGTTCGGCCAGCACGCCGACGGCCAGGTCGGTCAGAGTGCCGGCGGCGGACCTCGACCGCAGCTGCGCGAGCTCGCGCTGCTGCCGGGCGATCACGTGGAGTAGCTCCGCCGCCGTGTGGTCGCGGGGGCTGGCGCTCGCGCTACTCCGCGACGCCCGGGACACGCGTGTCCTCGCCCGCTTCGGATGGTGACGCTCCGTGCGGGAGCGCACTGTGGGACGGCATTCCGGGCGGCGGCGCTGTGAGGAGTGGCGCCGCGGGGTACGGAGGCCCGACCCGGAAGCAGCATGTGACCAAGAAGTAAGCCTTAATCCGCCTACTCTACTGCGGGACATCCGCGAGGATCGGGGCATCTCGCACGCCGCTTCACACGCCGTTCGGCGCGGCGGCCGCACAACCGGGCTGGAGGACGACACAGTGACTGAGGTAACGGCGCGTAACCCGACCCGGGCCCAGCTGGACGACCCGGCGCTGCGCCAGTTGCTCGCCGGTCTCACCGCCGTGCGGGGCGGGGATTTCGGGACCCGGCTGCCACGCGTCGGCGACGAGCTGATGGACGAGATCGCCACCGTCTTCAACGGGATGATCGATCAGCTGGCGCTGTTCACCTCCGAGGTGACGCGGGTGGCCCGGGAGGTCGGCACCGAGGGCAAGCTCGGCGGCCAGGCCGAGGTGCCGGGCGTCTCCGGTTCCTGGAAGGACCTCACCGACAACGTCAACGCGATGGCCGGCAACCTGACCGGCCAGGTCCGCGACATCGCGCAGGTCGCGACGGCGGTCGCGGAGGGTGACCTCTCCCAGAAGATCACCGTGCAGGCCCGGGGCGAGATCCTGGAGCTCAAGAACACCATCAACACGATGGTCGATCAGCTTTCGGGTTTCGCCGACGAGGTGACCCGGGTGGCGCGTGAGGTCGGTACGGATGGTCGGCTTGGTGGTCA
>NZ_KB891109.1 GCF_000373365.1 Parafrankia discariae | reverse complement strand
GCGATGCGGCATGGGGTGTTGCCGCGGACGTTGCATGTGGATGCGCCGTCGCCGCAGGTGGACTGGTCGGCGGGCGCGGTGGAGCTGCTGACCGAGGCCCGGCCGTGGGCGGCGGTTGCGGACCGTCCGCGCCGGGCCGGAGTCTCGTCGTTCGGGATCAGCGGGACGAACGCGCACGTCATCCTGGAAGAGGCCCCGCCGGCCGACCCGCCCGCCACGGCGCCCCCCGCGGCCCCGCTGACGCTGCCGGTCACGCCGATCGTGCTCACCGCCCGGACGGAGGAGGCACTCGCCGCCCAGGCCGAGCGGCTGCGCGTTCTCCTCGCCGGGCAGCCGGTCGCACGCGGGCCGGTCCCGGTGGACGCCGTCGCCCGGTCGCTGACCAGCCGCGCGGTGCTGGAGCACCGGGCCGTCGTCCTGGCCGCGGGCCCGGCCGAACTGGTCGACGGCCTCACCGCTCTGGCCACCGGCCGGCCCGCCGCCGGGATCAGCCGCGCCGGCGCGGAGCCGGGCCGCCTCGGTGTGGTGTTCACCGGCCAGGGCGCTCAGCGGTTGCGGATGGGCCGGGAGCTGGCCGCGGTGTTCCCGGTGTTCGCGGCTGCCTATGACGAGGTGTGCGGCCTGCTGGACGTCCACCTGGATCGCCCGCTGCGCGGCGTGGTGGACGGGGAGGACGCCGCTGCGCTGGATCAGACGGGGTATGCGCAGCCGGCTCTGTTCGCGGTCGAGGTGGGGTTGCTGGCGCTGGTGCGGTCGTGGGGTGTGGACCCGGAGGTGGTGGCCGGGCATTCGATCGGTGAGGTCACGGCCGCGTATGCGGCGGGGGTTCTCGACCTGGCGGACGCGGCGGCGCTGGTGGCGGCGCGGGGTCGGTTGATGCAGGGGTTGCCGGCGGGCGGCGGGATGCTGGCGGTCGGTGCGGCGGAGGCCGATGTCCTCGCCGCACTGGCGGCGGCGGAGCTGGCGCTGGATGTGGCGGCGGTGAACGGGCCGAGCTCGGTGGTGCTCTCCGGCCCGCTCGACCTGATCGACCAGGCCGCGGGGGTCGCGGCTGGCCGTGGGTGGAAGACCGGGCGGCTGCGGGTGAGCCACGCGTTCCACTCGGCGTTGATGGAGCCGATGCTCGCCGAGTTCGAGGCGGTCGTACGCGGCCTGTCGTTCGCCGAGCCGACAAGCGCCGCCGTCTCCACTGTCACCGGTCAGCCCGTAGGCACCGGGGAGTGGTCGGATCCGGCCTACTGGGTGGCGCAGGTGCGCCGCCCGGTCCGCTTCGCCGACGCGGTCGCGACGATGGCCGCCCAGGGCGTCACCCGGATCCTGGAGATCGGCCCGGACGGCGTGCTCACCGCGCTGGCCGCCGAGATCCGGCCGGACATCGTCGCGGTGGCGACCCTGCGCCGCGAGCGGGACGAGGCCGGCACCTTCCTCGCCGCGCTCGCCGAACTGTTCGTCCACGGCACCGGCGTCGACTGGGCCGGCGCGCTCGCCGGCACCGGGACGTCCCTCGTCGACCTGCCGACGTACCCCTTCCAGCGGCAGCGGTACTGGCTGCGCACCGCCACCCCGGCGCAGGACGCCCGGCCAGGCGACAGCGCGGCCGCCGGCTTCTGGGCCGCGGTGGAACGCGACGATCTCAGCGCGGTGGCCCGGGAGCTGCGTCTCGACGCCGACTCGCAGGCGGGGACGCTCGACACCGTCGTGCCGGCGCTGCGTGCCTGGCGGCGCCGCCGCCGGAGTCAGGACGTCGTCGACTCCTGGCGCTACCGCGAGCAGTGGCGACCACTCGCCGACCCGGGCACGACCACCCTGACCGGCACCTGGCTGCTCGTCGCACCCGAGGGCACCGCCGCGGCCGAGGGCACCGCCGCGGCCGAGGGCAGCGGCGTGGCCGAGGGCAGCGGCGTGGCGGGGATCGCCAGGCTGATCGGCGCGCACGGCGGCGAGGTGGTGACCGTTCCCGGGTGCACCGACCGGGCCGTGCTCGCCGAGCGGCTGCTGGCCGCCACCGCCACCGCCACCGAAGCCACCGACGCGGCCACCGTCACCGCCACCGACGCGGCCACCGCCGGCCGGCTCGCCGGCGTCGTGTCGCTGCTCGCCGACGACACCGCCCCCGACCCCGCGCACCCCGTGGTGAGCAGAGCGCTGAGCGGGACGTTGGCGCTGGTCCAGGCGCTCGGCGACGCGGCCGTCGAGGCCCCGCTGTGGATCATCACCCGAGGCGCGGTGACGACCGGGCCGGCCGACCCGCCGGTCAGCGTCGAGCAGGCCGAGGTCTGGGGGCTGGGCCGGGTCGTCGGCCTGGAGCACCCCGACCGCTGGGGCGGCCTGATCGACCTGCCCGCCCCGACCGACCAGCCAGACCGGCCCGCGAACCTCGACCAGCCCACCGTGCTCGACCAGCGCAGCGCCGCTCGCGTCGCCGCCGCGCTCGCCGGCCTCGACGCGGCCGGCCGGCCCGGCACCGGCACCGGCACCGGCCAGCGCCAGGGCGAGGACCAGATCGCGGTCCGGCGCACCGGGATCCGGGCCCGCCGCATCGCTCACATCCCGGCCGGTGACGACGGCGCCGGGTGGCGGCCCCGCGGAACCGTGCTGGTCACCGGCGGCACCGGTGCGCTCGGGGCGCACGTCGCCCGGTGGGCGGCCGCGAACGGCGCCGAACATCTCGTGCTCGCCAGCCGGCGGGGGCCGGCGGCCGACGGCGCCGAGCGGCTCGCCGCCGAGCTGACCGAGGCCGGCGCCCGGGTCAGCGTGCTCGCCTGCGACCTCGCCGACCGTGCAGGGGTCGCCGACCTCCTCGCCGGCCTCGCGGGCGAGCAGCTCTCGGCCGTCGTGCACACGGCCGGCGTCGGCGGCACCGGCGCGCTCGCCGACCTCGACACCGCCGCGCTCGCCACCTACCTGGCCGGCAAGACCACCGGCGCCGGACACCTCGACGAGCTGCTCGGCGACACTCCGCTGGACGCGTTCGTCCTGTTCTCGTCGATCGCCGCCGCCTGGGGCAGCGGCTGGGGCGGCGCCTACGCCGCGGCCAACGCCGGCCTGGACGCGATCGCGCAGCGGCGCCGGGCCCGCGGGCTCGCCGGCACCTCGATCGCCTGGGGTCCGTGGGCGGGCGGCGGCCTGGCCTCCGTCGGCTCGACCGCGGACGACCTGCGCCGCCGCGGCCTGGCGGAGATCGCCCCCGACCTGGCGATCGACGCGCTGCGCCAGGCCGTCGCCGCCCGCGACGCCACCGTCGTCGTCGCGGACGTCCACTGGGAGCGGTTCGCGCAGACGTTCGCCGCCACCCGCCGGCGACCGCTCATCGAAGACCTGCCGGAGGTGCGCGCGCTGGACGCGACGCCCGCGGCCGGCGCCGGGGCGGGCGGCGGCTGGCGGGACGGGCTGGCCGCGCTGACCGCGGCCGAACGCGACACGGCGCTGCGCGACCTCGTCCGCGCGCACGCCGCGGCCGTGCTCGGCTACGCCTCCGGGGAGGCGATCGCCCCCCGGCGGCCCTTCCGCGACCTGGGTTTCGACTCGCTGACCGCCGTCGAACTGCGTAACCGGCTGGCCGCCGAGACCGGGCTGCGGCTGCCGCCGACGCTGGCGTTCGACTACCCGACCAGCGAGGAGCTGGCCCGCTTCCTGGATGCCGAGGCGTTCGGCTCCGGCGCCGGCCCGGCGGCCGTGCGCGCCGCGGTCGTCCCCGGCGGGCCGGGCGGGCCGGCCCAGGACGACCCGGTCGTCATCGTCGCGATGGCCTGCCGCTTCCCCGGCGGGGTCGCGTCCCCGGAGGACCTCTGGCGCGTCGTCGACACCGGCACCGACGCGGTGGGCCCGTTCCCCACCAACCGGCACTGGGACGTCGACGCCCTCTACGACCCGACGGAGACCGACGCGCCGCGGGCGTTCGAGGGCGGCTTCCTGCACGACGCCGACCTGTTCGACCAGATCCTGTTCGGGATCAGCCCGCGTGAGGCGCTCGCGATGGACCCGCAGCACCGGCTGCTGCTCGAGGTCTCCTGGGAGACCTTCGAACGCGCCGGACTCGACCCGCTCGGCCTGCACGGCTCGTCGGTGGGCGTGTTCGTCGGCACCACCAACCAGGGTTATCTGCCGCTGCTGGCGGACGTCCCCGAGGACCTCTCCGGGTACGTCGGCATCGGCAGCGCGGGCAGTGTGGCCTCCGGGCGGATCGCCTACACCTACGGCCTGCAGGGCCCGGCGGTCACCGTCGACACGGCCTGCTCGTCGTCGCTGGTCGCGCTGCACCTCGCCGTGCAGGCGCTGCGGTCCGGGGAGTGTGACCTGGCGGTCGCCGGCGGGGTGACCGTCATGTCGACCCCGGGCACGTTCGGGGAGTTCAGCCGGCAGCGCGGGCTGGCCGCCGACGGGCGGTGCAAGTCGTTCGCGTCCGCCGCGGACGGCACCGGCTGGGCCGAGGGCGTCGGGCTGTTCCTGGTCGAACGGCTCTCCGACGCCCGCCGGCACGGCCATCCGGTGCTCGCCGTGGTCCGCGGCACCGCGGTGAACTCCGACGGCGCGAGCAACGGCCTGACCGCCCCGAACGGCCCCGCGCAGCAGCGGGTGATCCGCCAGGCGCTGGCCAACGCCGGGCTCGCCGCCGCGGACGTCGACGCCGTCGAGGGCCACGGGACGGGCACCGTCCTCGGTGACCCGATCGAGGCGCAGGCCCTGCTGGCGACCTACGGCCGGGAGCGGCCCGCGGACCGTCCGCTGTGGCTCGGCTCGGTCAAGTCGAACATCGGCCACACCCAGTCCGCCGCCGGCGCGGCCGGGCTGATCAAGATGGTGCAGGCGCTGCGGCACGGCGTGCTGCCCCGCACCCTGCACGTCGACGCGCCCTCCCCGGCCGTCGACTGGACGGCGGGCGCGGTCAGCCTGCTCACCGAGGCCCAGCCGTGGTCCGGGCCCGGCCCGCGCCGCGCCGCGATCTCCTCGTTCGGGGTCAGCGGCACCAACGCCCACGTCATCATCGAAGAACCGCCCCCGGCCGAACCCGTCCCCGCGCGGGCCCCGGTGTCGGCTTCCGCGCCGGCTTCCGTGCCGGACGGCGGGTCCACCGACCGTGCCGTCCTGCCCTACCTGCTGTCGGCGACCGACCGGACCGGGCTGCGGGAGCAGGCCGGGCGGCTGCGCGCCTTCCTCGCCGGGCGGCCCGAGCTGGCGCCGGGCGACGTCGCCCGCGCCACCGCCACCCGGTCCCGGCTCGGGCACCGCGCCGTCCTGCTCGCCGCCGACCGCGACCAGCTGCTCGACCAGCTCACCCGGCTCGCCGACGGCGGCCCGGCGGGCGACGTCGTGCGCGGCCAGACCGGCGAGGGCCGGCTCGCGCTGCTGTTCACCGGGCAGGGCGCGCAGCGGCTCGGCATGGGCGGCCGGCTGTACGTCGCGTTCCCCGTCTTCGCCGCCGCCTTCGACGAGGCCTGCGCCCACCTGGACGAACACCTCGACGCCCCCACCAGCGCGAACATCACGGCGAACGCCGCCGCGAACGCCGCCGCGAACGCCGCCGCGAACGCCGGCTCGGACGCTCCCGCCGGCTCGATCGCCGAGGTGATCCGCGCCCACCCCGAGGCGCTGGACCGCACCGGCCACGCCCAGCCGGCGCTGTTCGCCGTCGAGGTCGCGCTGCTGGCACTGCTGCGCGACTGGGGCGTCACCCCGGACGTCGTCGCCGGCCACTCGATCGGCGAGGTCACCGCCGCCTACGCGGCCGGGGTGCTCTCGCTGGCCGACGCCGCGGCGCTCGTCGCCGCCCGCGGCCGGCTGATGCAGGCCCTGCCCGCCGGCGGCGGGATGCTCGCCGTCGGCGCCACCGAGGCCGACGTGCGGGCCGCGCTCGACCAGGCCGACCGGGACCGGACCAGCCAGGGACAGGCCGGCCTGGAGATCGACGTGGCGGCGGTGAACGGGCCCGCCACGGTGGTGCTCTCCGGCCCGCACGAGGCGCTGGACGCCGCCGCCGGCCTCGCCGCCGAGCGCGGCTGGCGGACCAGCCGGCTGCGGGTCAGCCACGCGTTCCACTCGGCGCTGATGGAGCCGATGCTCGCCGAGTTCGCCGCCGTCGCCCGCGGCCTCGCCTTCGCCGAGCCGCGGCTGGCCGCCGTCTCCACCGTCAGCGGCGCCGCGGTGCGGCCCGGCCAGTGGTCCGACCCCGAGTACTGGGTGGCGCAGGTACGCCAGCCGGTCCGCTTCGCCGACGCCGTCCGCACGATGACGGAGCAGGGCGTCACCCGGTTCCTGGAGGTCGGCCCGGACGGCGTCCTCACCGCGATGGTGCGCGACACCGCTCCGGAGGCGACCGCCGTCCCGGCCCTGCGCCGCGAGCGGGACGAAACCGGCACGCTGCTCGCCGCGCTCGCCACGTTGTTCGTCGCCGGCACCGACGTCGACTGGGCGAGCGCCATCGACGCCACCGGGACCGCCGCCGGCCCGGCTGTGCTCGACCTGCCCACGTACGCCTTCCAGCGGCAGCGGTTCTGGCCGCGTCCCGCCGACCTGGCGGCCGGTGGAGCCGATCTCGGCCAGGCGGCGCCCGGACATCCGCTGCTCGCCGCCGCCGTGCCGCTGGCACAGGGCGAGGGGACGCTGTTCACCGGACGGTTGTCGGTGCGGGCCTTCCCCTGGCTGGCCGACCACGCCGTGCTCGGCGAGGTGCTCGTCCCCGGCACGGCCCTGCTCGATCTGGCGCTCTGCGCGGGCGACCTGGTCGGCGCGCCGGTCGTCGACGAGCTCGTCCTGCGCCGGCCGCTGGTCCTGCCGCCCGACGAGGCCGTGTGGGTGCAGGTGACCGTGGGCGGGCCCGACGGAGCCGGGCAGCGCGCGGTGAGCATCCACTCCCGCCCCGAGACCGCCGACCCGGCCGACGCCTGGACCGCCAACGCGGCCGGCACCCTGCGGGCCGAACACCCCGGAGCAGAGCACCCCGGTGAGCCAGGTCCCGGCGCGGTGGGTGCCGCCGACCTCACCCAGTGGCCGCCGCCCGGCGCCGAGCCCGTGCCGGCCGACGGCGTCTACGACGTGCTCGCCGCCGCCGGGTTCGGCTACGGACCGGTCTTCCAGGGCCTCACCGCCGCCTGGCGGCACGGCCCGGACCTCTACGCCGAGGCCCACCTACCCGAGACGGCCACCGCGGACGGCTTCGCCCTCCATCCGGCTCTGCTCGACTCGGTACTGCACGCCCTGATCCTCAGCACGCCCACTCCCGCCGACGGCGCTTCCGGTGACGAGGCTTCCGGTGACGAGGGCTCCGGCCGGGATGCCTCCGCCGAGGCCCGGGTGCCGTTCGCCTTCTCCGGGGTCCGGGCGCACGCCACCGGCACGACGGTCCTGCGGGCCCGGATCCGGCCGGCCGGGGCACCGCCGGCCGGTGGTGGCACCACGGGCGACGGCGCGGGCGGGGTGCGGCTGGAGCTGGCCGACGTCGCCGGCCGGACGGTCGCCACCATCGACGGGCTCGCCTTCCGGCCGGCCGGCGACGACCGGGGCACCGGCGGGCAGGACACGGCCGCGCGTTCCCTGTTCGAGCTGACCTGGATCGAGCAGACCGTCCCGCCGGTCGCGGACACCGACCCGTGGCTGGTGTGGACGCTGGCCGCCGGTCTGCCCGAACCGGTCCCCGGCACGGCCGTCGTCCTCCTCGACTGCACCGAGGCCAGCCTGGCCGGCACCGATCCGGCCGGCACGGCCGCGGTGGACCCGGCGGTGGACCCGGCGGCGGTGCTCGCGCGCACGGCCGCGCTGCTGGACGTCGCGCGGGCCTGGGCCGAGGACGAGCGCTGGGCCGACACCCGGCTGCTGGTGGTCACCTTGGGAGCGGTGGCCGTGGACGGCGGCGAGCCGCTCCCCGGGCTGGCGAGCGCGGCCCTGTGGGGCCTGCTGCGCACCGCCCAGCTGGAGCACCCGGACCGCTTCCATCTGGTGGACGTCGACACCGCCCCGGACCTCCCACGGACCCGGCAGCTGCTGCGCGCCGCCGTCGCCGCGGGCGTGCCGCAGGCGGCGGTGCGCGGCGGCGCACTGCGCGAGCCACGGCTGGTCCGGCCCACGCCGCCCGCCGCCGTCTCACCGGGGGCGCCGGGCACGGGGCCGCTGGGCACGGGGCCGCTGGGCACGGGGACGGTGGTCGTGACGGGGGCGACGGGCACACTGGGCGCGGTCGTCACCCGGCACCTCGTCGCCGCGCACGCGGTGTCCGACCTGCTGCTGGTGAGCCGGCGCGGCGCGGCGGCGGCGGGCGCCGACGAGCTGGTCGAGGAGCTGGCGGCCGCCGGTGCGCGGGTGCGGCTGGCGGCCTGCGACCTGGCCGACCGCGCCGCCGTCGGGGAGCTGCTGCGGGACGAGCCGGTCTCCGCGGTGGTGCACGTGGCCGGCGTGCTCGACGACGGCATCCTGACGTCGCTCACCGGGAGCCGGCTGGCGGCCGTGTTCCGGTCGAAGGTCGACGCGGCGCTGAACCTGCACGCCGCGACCGCCGGCCGGGAGCTGGCCGCGTTCGTGGTCTTCTCCTCCGCGTCGGGGGTGTTCGGCAACGCCGGGCAGGCCAACTACGCCGCGGCCAACACCTTCCTGGACGCGTTCGTCGCCTGGCGGCGCCACCAGGGCCTGGCGGGAACCTCGCTGGCCTGGGGCCTGTGGGCCACCGACGGCGGCATGGCCGGCGCGCTCGCCGACACCGACCGCGGCCGGCTCGCCCGCTCGGGCGTCAGCGGGCTCTCCCCGCGGGAGGGCCTGGACCTGCTCGACCTGGCGCTCGCCGCCGACCTGGGCCTCGCCGTGCCCATCCGGCTGGACCTCGCGGGCCTGCGGGCCGCCGGACACCTGCCGCCCCTGCTGCACAGCCTCATCCGACCGGCACGCCGCGTCGCCGACACCGCCGGCGCCGCCGGGCCGTCGCTGGCCGAGAGCCTCGGCCGGGCCGACGAGGCCGAACGGCTGCGCGTCGCCCTGCACGCCGTGCGCGGTCACGCCGCGGACGTGCTCGGCTATCCCGCGCCCGAGGACATCCCGGCGACCCGGGCGTTCCGCGAGCTGGGCTTCGACTCGCTGACCGCCGTCGAACTGCGCAACCGGCTGTCCACCGGGACCGGCCTGCGGCTGCCGGCGACCCTCGTCTTCGACTACCCGAACGCGACCGCCCTCGCCGAGTTCGTCGCCGGGGAGCTGTCCGGGCGGGTCGCCGCCGTGGACGTCCCGGCGGTGGTGACCGCCGCCGGCGACGACGAGCCGGTGGCGATCGTGGGGATGGCGTGTCGCTATCCGGGTGGGGTCTCCTCTCCCGAGGAGTTGTGGGAGCTGGTCGCGTCGGGTGGTG
>NZ_KB891108.1 GCF_000373365.1 Parafrankia discariae | reverse complement strand
GCGATGTCCCCACGCGCCCTGACCCGCCTGTTGCTCACCAGGCCCGATGCCCTCACCGACGCCCAACGCGACCGGCTCGACCAGCTCACCGCCGCCTGCCCGGAGATGACCACCCTCGCCGGCCTGGTCCGCGGCTTCGCCGCGCTGCTCACCCCCGCCGACGGCAACAACGATCTTCTCACCGCCTGGATCACCACCGCGCGGGCCGCCGACCTGCCCCACCTGCANGCCTACANCCGCGGCCTCGACCTCGACCGGCACGCCGTGAACAACGCNCTCACCCTGCCGTACAGCAACGGCGGCACCGAAGGCGTCAACACCAAAACCAAGAAGATCATGCGCCAGATGCACGGCCGAGCCGGCTTCCCGCTCCTCCGCCACCGAATCCTGCTCGGCTACTCTCTGTCACCACCGGATGTGCGGCAGAGCCCACTCCCACCTTCATAGCCACGGCCGCCCTCCCGGCTCCACCAACCGCAGACCAGCGCCCCACTACGACGTCGGAAAGACCAGCAAACGAGACCTCACCATGACCGCCCACCACCAACGCACAGGTTAAAAATCAAGCTGAGACTCCCGATCAGTCATGATCAGATGATGCGCCGACGTCACCAGCGGCCGTGGTGGACAACCTCGCCGAACGGGCGCCGGTCGGGGTTGACGATGGGCCGCAGCGGCCGATCAGCGGGGTAACCGACACCGAGCAGGAACGCAACCAGATGCGTGTCCGGGACGCCGAGGATCGCGCGTGCCGTGTCCTGCTCGCCGACCGCGGAGTGCCCGGTGCCCAGGCCGAGATCGGCGGCGGCCAGCATGATCGCGTAGGTCGCCTGCCCGAGGTCGTACTGGTCCACGACCCGCGTCCGGTCGTCTGACGCGACGGGCACGACCAGGGCGATCGCCGCCGGGGCGGTGGCGATGTGACCGGCCCCGCGCCAGACCGTCGACAACTCCGCCAGCTGCCCCCGGTCGGTGACGATCACGAAGTCCCAGTGCTGCCGGTTCGACGCCGACGGTGCCCGCCAGCCGGCCTCGGTGATCCGGTCCAGCAGCTCCGCCGGGACCGGGTCGGTCGTGTAGGCACGGACGTTGCGGCGGGCCCGGATCGCGTCCCATGTCTCCATCGCGGACTTCCTTCCGTCTACCGGATGCCGGGTGCCGGGTGCCGGCCGCTGTCAGCGGGGGATGGTGGTGTGCTTGAACTCGTTGAGCTCTGGCCAGCCGGTCAGCAGCTCCACCACACGCTCGACCGCGCGGATCGACCCGGCAGGGTCGGCCCCCGCGGGGGAACGGTCCATGAGCCGGACGAAGACGGCCCGCTCGTCGGCGATGAACGTCGGCACCCCCCACACAGCGTGGCTGCCCACGTACTGCTCATGCTCGGCGCGGACCCTGGCCAGCGCCTCGCCCGAGTCGATCGTCTCCAGCACCTTTCCGGCCGGCACGCCGTGATGCGCCAGTACCCTGGCGACCTCGCCGCGGTCGGACAGCTGCCTGGCCTCGTCGTGGCGAAGCGCGAACAAGCCACGGTGCACGGCCGGAAACACGTCGGCGTAGTCGTCGCGGACGACGACCCCGGCCTGCAGGGCCAGGATGCCACTGTCCTGGTCGGGCTGGTCCCAGACGTCGGGCTGCCCCTCTTCGACGTGACCCTGCCCGAGGGAGAACGGCGCGAAGCGGACCTCCCAGTCGGCGCTGGCGGCCAACCCGGTGAGGATGTGCTCGTGCGCGTTGCGGGCGAACGGGCAGCGGTAGTCCCAGGTGACGGTGAACTCAAGGGCCATGAACCCTCCAAGCCGCCGGGCCCGCACGGCATTCCCTACCGGATGGGTAGAGAAAGCCGCCGGGCAGAGACAGCGATCATGCGCGCCCGCGCCGTCACCAGACTGTCACCGGGCTGTGACCAACTCCCGACCGACCAGCGTGGTGCGGTGCATCAGCCGGCGTGAGGTCGGCTCGAAGGGCAGGGCGCGGTGGAGCATGCCGGTGTTGTCCCAGATCACCAGGTCGCCGCGCCGCCACTGGTGCCGGAGGGTGAACCGCGGACTGGTGGACCAGTCGAGCAGACGGTCCAGCAGGGCCCGGCTGCGCTCTTCCGACCAGCCGACGACCGTACCGGCGGTCGCCCCGACCAGCAGGGACTTCCGCCCGTTCGCACGGGTCCAGACAAGCGGGTGCACCCGCGTCGGCACCGTCTCCCAGCTGGCACGCTTCTTGGGCCCGGCGTCGGGGTAGGCGATCCGCTGGGCGGTCGCGAAGCTGTGGACGACCCGCAGGTCGGCGATCTCGGCCTTCTCCGCCTCGGAGAGTGCGGCGTAGGCGGCGTAGGTGTTGGCGAACTGTGTGTCGCCGCCGGCGGGGTCGACCTCACGGGCGGTGAGCAGTGTCGCCTGCTGGGGAAGCTCGTCGGTCGCGCCGTCGATGTGCCAGAGGAAGTTCCCCTGCCGGTAGCCGGCCAGCACGCTCTTCTCCGGGTCGAGCGTGATGTGGGCGATCTCCGGATACTCGCCGGGGTCGTTGACCTTCGGCACCACGACCTCACCCAGCATCCGGCTGAACCGGACGAGGTCGCCGTCCTCGATGTGCACCTCCCGGTAGACTAGGACGCCGTACTCGTCCAGTGCGGCCCTGCACTCGGCGGCGACCGCCTCGTCGACGAGTTCGCTTCCGGTGTAGCCGCCGATCTCGGCGCCGATGTCGAGCGCCAATCTGGTGACCGTGATGGACATGACTTCCTCCGACAGATGGAGTCCGGACTTCCCCTGACAGGCGGAATCCGACGGTTCGCGCGCTCAGGATGCCCTCCGTTCGTACCATCCGCCGCTCGCAAAACGCAAGGATCTTCTTGCATTTAGAACGGATCTTCTGGCGCGCTAGGGTGAGGCATGGCCCGGGACACCCGCGAGCGCCTGATGGAGGCCGGACTCGTCCTGTTCGCCCGCAAGGGCCTCGCGGGCACCACGGTCTCCGACATCGAGGCCCATGCCGGGCTGCGGGCCGGATCCGGCTCGTTCTACCGCCACTTCGCCTCGAAGGACGCGCTCTTCGAGGTCGTCGTCCGGCGGGAACTCGACCGGTACCGCGCCACGATCAGCGACGCGGAGCCCGCTTCACCGGGCGAGCCGGCGGAGCCGACCGTCGCCGACGCGAAGGTCGCCCTCGCGCTGGAGTTCCACCAGACCCTGACGACGCTGGACCAGCTCGGCAGACTCGAGACGATCATCAGCCGGGACGCCCGCGCGATGGGCACCCTGTTCGACGAGGTGGAGGGCCTGTACAACGCCGCCCTCGACGCCAGCACCCACCGGTTGGACCAGCTCATGAAGGCCGGGCAGATCCCCCGGCGAAACCCGCAGGCCCTCGCCGAGACGATCAGGAGCACGCTCATCGGCTACCACCTGAACACGCAGTCGTTCCGAAGGTCCCCCCGCCGCGTATCACCAGCGGATCTGATCGCCACCCTGATAGACCTGATCTCCTGACCGAGTTCGGGCGCACCGACCCCTGGCCCGGCGAGACGGCGGCCCGCTGAGCCAGCTACCAGCGTCCTTGCGGTGGCGTCCGGGCACCCTCTCGACGGCTCCGTCTCCGCAACTGGGGTGTCCGCCTTTGTGTCTGGCGTGTCCACCGATTGCGACGTCGACGCGAAGCTGTGTTCACTACGAGCGGCGCCACTTTCGGATCTCCGAGTCCCAGACGAGGACGTCCCCAGGAGCCAGCAGACCGGTGTCGAAGTGCAGCATCGCGGTCATGGCGGCAGCGTCACCGCGCTCGTGTACAACTGCATCGGCCCGATATCAGCGGTACGCCAATAGGCGAGTACACCGAACACCAGGCGCGCCACAGCGGCTCCGGCCACCACCCGGTAGGGAAGATCGAGCCAGACCCGCAACGTGGCCGCGGCGAAGAACGCCAGGTTCGCCGACCAGAGCAACGCCAGCAGCAGACGTACGGGTTGCCCGCCGTACACGGGCGAGACGATGCTGCGGCGCGCGAGCAGTGCCGAGACCGCCAGCATCGCGACAACGACGAGGCCGATCGTGGTCGCTTCCGCGGACGTGGCGTCCAGAACCGGCAGGCTCGTCCGGAGGGTGCGGCGGCTGCCGAGCGCCCCGACGTAGCCCACGCGCCCACGCCGTGTCGCATGCGCGGCGGTCAGGACGGACCGGGTCGGGACCAGGGGTTCGTAGTCCGCGGGCCGCCGCGGCAACCGGCCGACGTTACCCGCCGAATCCTGCCGCCAGCGCAGGTCAGTACCCTCGCTCCTGGCGCTGCTTGTACCTCGCCGGGTTGTCGAGCGCCTCGACGTAGCGGAACGGATCGCTACTGCCCGACCCACCCCCGCCGGAGAAGAGAAGCAGCCGGAGGAAGAGGAGGGGCAGCACCACCGCGACCAGCAGCACGACGACGTGGAGCGCAACGAAGGCGACCACCAGCAGCGGGCAGGCGAGGCCAAGCGCGGCCAGTGCCTTGCGCGGCCCAGGCAGCGCGTCCCGAACCCGCCCGAACTCCGTGATGACCAGTGTCAGCGCGCTGAGTGCGGCGAGCAGGAGGCAGATCAGCCCGTCTCGGACCTGCCCGTCCGAAAAGTAACCGACCATGAGGGTGATTCCACCCCCGAGGCCCAGCAGACCACAGGAAATCGTCGTCTTCATGCCGAAGAAGGACTCACCGGCGAACGGACCGAAGATCCGCCAGCTGGAGCGACGGCGTGCCCCCCCAGAAGGCGGCTGGCCGTGACCGGGAGCCCCGTAAGCGTGCGGCGGACCAACCGGTGCCGCCGCACGCTCGTCATCCGGCAAAGGCGGCCACACCACGCGCTGATAGGCCGCCTTGTTGAACATCACGAACCAGTAGTCCGCATAAGGAATTACCAGTCGGACGGTACCGTGGCGCGACGAAGTGAGTTGTAGACCTCGCCCGTCACATTCGGCCCGGGAGATATCCCTGAACCAGTAGTCGGTAGAGATCCCATCAATCTGCACGGAGAATCTGAGACTGGTGATCTTACAAGGTCCAGTTCCCGTCGGACGCCACCCGGCGGGGGCCGCGTGGCACTCTATTCGAGCATCTGCGCCGCCCAGGCAGATCTCACCGGGATGTAGCTCGATGCCGGCTGGCACAGGATGCAGCTGGGCACCGTCGTAGAAGGTCTGAGCGAGCTTGAGCCCCGCCCGCCTGGAGTCGTTGACATCTTTAGGTGAAATCAAGTCTCCCCCGATACGTCGTGCCGGTTCGATATCTTTTCGCGTTGGCGCGGCCGACGGTCAGCCACGATCAGAGATGTCGCCGGATGGCCTGGCGGTCATGGGATTTGACCCAAGGTCCCGTCGGGCACATAGTGCAGCCAGCGTCCGTAATCTCTGGCGAGGTACTCGGGAAGCTCGATCAAGCGCTTGCGGCCGCGCTCGACACGGTAGACGTTCGGGTGTGAGAACTCGCGCAGCAGTGTCCCGTCCTGCGGTACGGAGGGAATCTGGGCAAGGGTACCGTTCGGGACCGTCCGAATCGCCGACCAGGAGAATCCCAAGGCGTTGAACGCCGCCTGGTCGGGAATACGGAACTTCGCCCCTCCGTAGCTGACGTAGACCCAGGCCGTGGAAGCCTCTTTGAGTAGCGCTCCGTCAAGATATGCCGGTCCAGCAGTTCGCGTGTCACTCACATGGCTTCGGATGAAGTTCCACGCCCGACTATCGGTGTCCACCCGGTTGCTGAGACCGAGGAAGTTCAAACCCAGGACGAGGGGATCTTTACCGTGCTTTCCGGTGCGGTCAACCGAGCCGAAGGTAACCCCGGCGAGCGCGTACTGGCCGCCGGCAAGCTTGACCAGTGCAGCTCCGCCGCTGTCGCCTAGGGCACCGGCGCCCTCGATGGGGTAGGTGGCGAGGAGGTTGTCCGGGTACCAGTTTCCAAGCCCCCCGGGCCAGGAGGTCTGGAACCGCGCGGAGATGTAGTCCCACGACCACACTCCCTCGATCGATCTCCTGACATCCGCGGTAGCCGAACCGCTCGTTGCCGCCGCGCTGGTTACGCCGAAGCCGTACCTTTCGATCTGCTGGACTCCGGGGAACGCGGCACCGGCCAGCAGCGGAATCGGCGTGACGTCGGTCACCGCGGTTTTCAGATGGAGCAAGGCCACGTCGTCGCCACCGCGATCATCCCCGCCGTAATTCGGCATCCGATCGATCTGGTAAGGCTTCACCTTGAAGGCTCGATTACCAGGTCCCGCGCGAAAGCTGATGGTCACCTCGGAGGGAGAGTACGGCTTGCCCGTCCCGCCGCTCGCGTAGGTGCAGTGTTCAGCGGTCACCACCCACGTCGGAGATATCAGCGTTCCCGTGCAGGTCTCGCCGGCGATGTCCCTTATCCCGTTGTCACTGAATATCGCAACAACAGCCGGCTGCGGATCGACGCCGTTCACGATCATAGTGCTGCCGCCGATGACAGCCGCGGCCGGAGTTGCGATCACAGCTCCCGCGGCGGCGACCAACACACTCAGGACAGCTGGGAGTGCGATTCTCCGGTGCTGCCGTACCCGTTCGCGAATCCGCCCGCGCATCCACTACTCCGCTCGAGTGTCCGTCTCCACACGGACGCCGTTGTCATCCGCGCTACGCAAGGTAGGCCAGCGGAGTCACCCGGGATAGTTGAGCGCCCAACCCCCGCCGACACAGCGGAGGGTCGGTGCCGGCTGCCTACGGGCCTTCGCAGTTGTTCGCGACGGCGCCGCCGACTCGGACGACCGTCCGGTCGTCGAGCACGGTTCCGCTGGCCGCCAGGGCGTTGACGGCGTCGCCGCCCGCGGCTCGGGCCTGCCGCGCGGAGAGCAGATCGATCACCATCAGCTCGACCCTGTACCGCTGGCCGCTGGTGTCGGAGGGCTGCCCGAAGTACTGCGCGCCACGCCAGGACCAGGTCGTCGCTGGCTCGTCCCAGCCGAACACGTACTCCACGTACTTCTCCGGCTGACCGTTGCTGAGATTCGCCATGGTCAACACCAGGGTGCTCCCTGAGGGGATCTGGGCCGTCCCCGAAAAGTAGGAGCACTGCGCCACTCTGGCGTCCTCGCCGGGCGAGGTGATCATCCCGGTCGGCGTCACGGCCGCGTCGGAGCTCGAGCGGCCGACGCTGTCGGCCCCGGGAGCCGAGCTGCCCGGCACGGGGGTGACGGGACCACCTGACACCGCCACGGCCCCCGACCTGTCGCCGCGCTGCGCGTCCGGCCACAGCCCCACCGGACCGAGGGCGACGAATGCCCCCAGTGCGACCACGCCGAGGCCGAGGATCAGTCGCCTGCCTCGACGCGGCACCAGTGCGGCGGCAAGCCGAGAGGCGATCGCACGGCGGGGCGCGGTGGGAGCTGTGGCGGCGAGCTCGATGAGGCTTCTGGCCCAGGCCACACCGTCCTGGGGACGGCGTTCCGGTTCCGCGCTGAGCATCGCCACCAGATGCGCCGCAAAGGCGTCCGGGTCGGGCACGCCTGCCTGTCGTCCGACCACGGCGATGCGCTGCCGGAGAACGGGCACGGTGGCGGCTGACGCGGCGGGTGGGTTCTCGCCGAGCAGGCAGAACACGGCCAGCCCGCCAAGCGAGTACAGGTCGGCGGACGGCGCACGCGGTGCGTGCGGATACCGGAGCACCTCCGGGGCGGCGTAGTCGTGGCTGACCATGCCGAGCCTGTCGTAGCCGTCGGCGAGCAGGCGCATGGTGCTCAGGTCAATGAGCACGACGCCGCGCTCCCGGTGGACGATGCAGTTCGTCGGCTTCACATCCCGGTGAAGGCTCGGATTGCCGGCCGATCTGCTGAGCGAGTGCAGCCCTGCGAGCGTCTGCGCGACGTGCAGGACGTACTCCAGCCGCCCGGCGAGCAGGCGGCGGGTGGCCGGCTCTCCTCGCGCAAGTTGGTCGAGGGTCGGTCCTTCGACCCACTCCATCGCGACGTAGGTGACGTCAGCGCGTGCCTGCGCGGTTCCAGAAGGATGCGGTGGCGCGCCTCGAAAGAGCTCGAATACCTGCACCAGGTGGTCGAGCTGCAGGTGGTTCAGGAGGACGATCTGATCTCTCCACCGCCGCATGTCGCTCTGCGACGGCCACTCGTCGTGTAGCCCGGGAGGCCGGTTCAGCAGCTTGATTGCCCGCGGTACGGGCGACGTCAAAGCCCCCCGGTAGCGAGCACGCCAGATGACGCCCTCACCGCCGGCAGTTCCCTCCCCGAACAGCTCGTACTCGTCGGGTGCTTCGGGCGGCCCCACGTGAAGGCCATTGGCTCGCTCGGCGTGCGCGGCGTCGCTCGGCACCAGTGGTCTGCCGGCGGTTGGCCTTTCCGCGTCGTCAGTCGTCATGGCGCTCGTGGCCGCGAAGATCGTCAGCCAGGTTCATGTCCTCGACGGGGGCGACGGGCAGCTGGCCTCCGATGTCATCGCTGCTCACGAGGCCGTTGCGGACCAGCCAGCGGGCAAGAGGCCAGCGGAAACCGTCCCGGGCCGCCGCGACCTCGGTGTCAGTCAGACCAGGCACGCCGTGGCCGGTCAGTTCCTCGCGAAGCTTCTTGATCACATTGCGGACGTGGAACGGCTTCAGGCCCAGCCGCTGCCCGATCTCCTCGTAGTCGGCGGGTCGCACGGCCGCGCCCGATCTCGTCAGCAGCGGTCGGCACAGTTCCACAAGAATGCGCCGCTGGGCCGCGGTGAACGTGATGGGGCTGGTGACAGTCGGGCACGAGCGCGTTGTCTCGTCCGGGACACTGAGGTCGGGCGTAAGAGCGGACGCATCGGCTTCGACACCGATGGCAACTCCACCACGGCCGGCGACGACGATGCGAAAGATGCGAAACGGCATGGACGTGGTGCCTGCTCCCGGCTCGAGGACCCGGTCCTCGCCCACTGGAGGGCGCAGCACGGCAGGTTTCGAAGCTGAGCTGTTCTGTATCAGCACACAGTCGTCCAGGACGCGCAGCGACAGCGCACAGCGCGAAATGTGGTCGTCATCCGGCAGCTGAATCGTGCAGTGACTGGCACGACCGATCGAGACGGACTCACCGCGCGTCAACGCCCAGCGGCGCCCGGCGTAACTCAGAACCAGGGCGGGTTCTCTGCGCAGCACGTCGTCGCGAAGCCGGTCGACAAGATCGGTCACGCCCGAGTTCCATTCTCGCCATGCAGCGAAGCCGAACACCGGCGCCTCGCGAAACGGATGATCTGCGACGAGGAGATGGCGACCGACGCCGCGGCGACGGCGTCCCCCCGCATCCAGGCATCGTCAGTACGTTCCAATGCGCACCGCCCCCGACTCGGTACGACATATTCGGACGTCGGAATGATACCCGTTGGCAGCCTTGCCACTCGCCTGGCGGGCCCTGTTGCGTCAGCGAGTCCGCCGTCGCGCAGCTGCCGATCGGTCGTAGCGGGTTCGTAGCCATGGATCACATCCCGGTCGCGGCGTCGGCCAGGGGCACTAATGGGACGTACCGGGTCGCGATACGGCAGGCTCGGTGCCGGTAGCCGCCGGCGGTGGGTGAGCACTCTTGGGCACAGGGCCTGCGAGCCCTAGTACTGCAACGGCACTTGGTGGTCGTGGTGGATGATCTGCGTTGTGGTGGTGGAGGCGTGGGCTGGCGAGCTGGACGGGCTGTGTGGGCGGAT
>NZ_KB891107.1 GCF_000373365.1 Parafrankia discariae | reverse complement strand
GTTGAGCCTTCGTGGGGCTCGGTCGGCCAGTCGACGGTGCTCCAGCGACCGGATCCGGCGTCCTCCAACAGGAAGATTTTCGGTCAAGATCTCCCGGCCCCGCCGGATGCAACAGTGCCCCTGATGTACATGCGGTTCGGGCTGGAACGGGTCATCGGACACGAACTGGCCGGCGTCCGCGCGGACGGAACCGGGGCCGTCGTGGAGGCGCTCTACGGGTGCATGGAATGCGACCTGTGTCTGGACGGCCGGTACAACCTGTGCGCCACTCACCCGGAACGGGCACTCGGCGCCACCGTGGACGGCGGCATGGCGGAGCAGTTCCGTGTTCCCGCACAGCGGCTTGTCGAGCTGCCGGCCGGGCTCGACGTCCGCGACGCCTCGCTCGTCGAGCCCGCGTCGGTCTCCTGGCACGCCCTCCGACTCGCCGGCACCGGCCCGCAGACCCGGGTAGCCGTCGTGGGAGCCGAGGCACTCGGCCTGCTCGCAGCCGCCGGGGCGGGGCGCCAGGGCGCCCCGGAAGTGGACCTCGAGGCACGCCATCCGCACCAGGCTGAGGCCGGCGAACGTCTCGGGGCCAAGGTCGGGCCTGTACGATGTGGTCGTGGAAGCCGCGGGATCGTCGGCGAGCCTCGCCCGCGCCGTGGACCTCGTGGCGCCGGGCGGGACAGTGGTCGTCGTCGGCTTCCACGTGGGAACGGTGGAAGTCAACTGGTCCCCGCTGTTCCACCGCGAGGCCAGACTTATTCCGTCGATGAGCTACTGCCGGCACGCGAACGGACGCGAGATAGAGGATGCCGCAGCCATGCTCGCCGACAACCCCGAGATCGCCCGCACACTGATCACCCACAGGTTCCCGCTCGAGGACGCCGTCGAGGCGTTCCGGGTCGCCGCCGACCGAAAGGCCAGAGCGCTGCGGGTGGTGGTCGAACCGTGACCTCCTTAGGAGTCGCGACGGGCATCGGGCTCGGGTTCGGGAGAGATCCCTGGAGAAGGTAGCCGCCACCGCGGAGATCCGTGCCAGGTCACCTATTTCCAAGGGCCGCCACCGTGATTGATGTCAATGTTGGGTGGCGATATAGGCAACATTTCAACGTCCTTTCTATTGGCATCGAATCAGATGCATCGACGAAAGCCCGGCTCGCCGATCTATATCCGATGCGTCGTTCCCGTTCGGTGCGGCGGCACATATCGAGCTTCGGCTCCCTGTCACGGTCACTCCTGGGAGGATGCGAATGGGCGTAGCGGGACACAATCGCAGTGTCGCTGTGGTGACGGGCGGCGCGTCGGGTTTCGGCCTGGCACTGGGGACCCGCGGCCTGGCGGCGGGGATGGACGTGGCCCTGCTCGACATCGATGGCGAGCGAGCGGCCACCGAGGCGGCTGTGCTCGCCGCCGCAGGTCCCGGGCGCGCGGTCGGACGTCGGGTCGATGTCAGCTCCGGCGAGGACCTGGCCGCGGCGGCCAAGGATGTCGAAGCCCAGCTCGGATGCTGCGACCTGCTGTTCGTCAACGTCGGTGTCCAGCAGTTCGGTGCCATCGAGCGGATCACCGACGACGAGTGGCGCTGGGTGCTCGACGTGAATGTCATCGGGGCGGCCCGGACGGTCCGCGCATTCCTGCCGCTGCTGCGCCGCAGCTCGCAAGCCCGGATCGCATTCACCACATCCGTCAGCGTGCTTGCCCCCTCCGCCCGTCTGGGCGCCTACCAGGCCAGCAAGGCCGCGCTGGTCACCCTCGCCGAGACGCTGCGCATGGAGCTTGCGGCGGAGTCGATCCAGGTCACCGTGATCTATCCAGCTGGAATGATCACTCGGCACATCGAAAGCAGCCTGGCCGCACGCCCGGTCGGTGCCGGTTCAGCGGATCTGCGGGAGGATGACAGGAACGCCATGCTGGCCAGCCGCCCGATGACCGCAGCAGATCTCACGACCGCGGAGGCCGCTGCCAGCCATGCCTTCGACCAGGTTCTGGCGGGCGCACCGTATGTCATCACCCACGGTGACCTTTCTGCTGCGGTCGCGCAACACCAGGCGGCGATCGATACCGCGCTCGCCGCGACGGCTGCCGCCACTGGGGCTCCGAACGTCCAGCGCGGACACATCCCCAACACGCCCGAGCTACCAGGACTCGAAACTGCTGGAGACGCGTAGCCGATGACCAGCCCAGGTGTGTTGTTCGGTCTCCGGTTCGATTTCCGTAATCCGAAGCTGGCAGGGACGTCCACGGCCGACAGGTACGCGGCCGCGTTGGAGATGGTCGAGTGGGCCGATCGGCTCGGTTGCGTCACTGTGGCTCTGCAGGAGCACCACGGTTCGGCGGATGGGTACCTGCCGTCACCGCTGCCGATGCTGGCGGCGATGGCGGCGCGGACGTCGAACGTGCGGTTCACGGTGGCAGCGTTGATCGCACCGTTCTACGACCCGCTTCGACTTGCCGAGGACATGGTCGTGCTCGACAACCTGAGCCGGGGCCGAGTGGACCTGATCATCGCCGGTGGGTACGTGCACGAGGAATTCGCGATGTACGGCGTGCCGATGAAACAACGGCCAGCGCGGGTAACCGAGACGATCACCACGTTGAAGGCCGCGTTCACCGGCGAGCCGTTCACCTACCGTGGCCGGATAGTCCAGGTCACACCAGCACCTTTCCGACCGGGCGGTCCCAGCCTCTTCATGGGTCGCAGCAGCGAGGCCGCCGCGCGGCGCGCAGCCCGGATCGCCGACGGGTTCATTCCCCCGGTCCCCGAGATCTGGGAGTTCTATCGCGACGAGGTCCGGAAACTGGGCCGATCCGATCCGGGTCCCTGCCCGGTCGGTGTAAACAAGACCGTGGTGCTGGCGGAAGACTCGGACAAGGGCTGGGAGCAGATGGCCCCGTACTTCCTCCACGAGACCAACGCCTACGGCGCCTGGCAGGCACAGGACAACCTCACGGCGCCGTACCACACGGTCACCGACGCCGACGTGTTGCGTGAGACCGGCCAGTACCGGGTTCTCACCCCCGACCAGTTCGTCGCCGAACTGAGGGCGGTGCCGGTTCCGTTCGTCCAGTTCCACCCGCTGTGCGGCGGTATACCGCCAGAGCTTGCATGGGCAAGCCTGAAGCTGTTCGAACATGAGGTCATGCCCGCGTTCGCCTGAGGCGGCCACCTGCCTATGCACACCCGAGAACGCAAGCCGAAGGAGTCCCTGTGGACGGCATCGACGCCCTCGTTCAGCTCGAGGCCATCAAGCAGCTCAAGGCGCGGTACTTCCGTACATTGGACGCCAAGGACTGGGCCGGTATGCGCCTAGTTTTCAGCGACGACGTGGTGATGGATACCACCGACTCCGGCGGTAACGTCGTCGCCGGCGCCGACACTTTCATGGATTTTCTGAGTGCAACCCTGGCGAATGTTGTGACGGTGCATCACGGCCACACTCCGGAGATCATCCTAACCTCACCTTCCACCGCTACCGGGATCTGGGCCATGGAAGGCCGGCTCCGCTACGCCGACGGTAACGAAATCAACGGGTTTGGGCATTACCACGAGACCTACGAGAAGATCGGCGGCAGCTGGCGTATCAAGAGCTCCAGGCTCACCCGCCTCCGGATGGACTGACACCGGCCCGGGACTACACCACCGGACACCTCCGATCCCTCACCCGGCGAGTCCACTCACTCTGTGCGACATCGTGTCGCACCACGTTCCCGAATACGAAAAGGAACGTCAACCCGACAACGATCCTCACGATCACGGTCACCAGACGAACCGCAGTATGACGACTCAGGCGACGGCCTTCTCGAGGATGTGCACGCCGCAGGCGTTGCCGAGACCGATGACGTGGGCGAGGCCCACTCGCGCGTCGGTGATCTGCCGATGGCCTGCCTCTCCTCGCAGGTGAGTGACGACTTCCCAGACGTTGGCGATGCCGGTGGCCGCTATCGGGTGGCCCTTGGACTCGAGCCCCCCGGAGACGTTGACGGGCGTCGTCCCGTCGCGCCAGGTCGCGCCGGAGTTGAAGAAGTCGACGGCGCCGCCCTGCGGACAGAGCTTCAGGTTGTCGTAGTGCACGAGTTCGGCGGTGGCGAAGCAGTCGTGCAGTTCGACGAGGTCGAGGTCCTCGGGGTCGACGCCGGCCTGTTCGTAGGCCTGTTCGGCGGCGGCCCGGGTGAGGGTGTTGATGTCAGGCAGGATCTGACAGCCGTCCTGCCAGGGATCGCTGGTCAGCACCGAGGCACTGATCTTGACCGCGCGGCGTTGCTGCTCGATGGGCAGGGTGCGCAGCTTGGAGTCGCTGACGACCACGACGGCCGCGCCGCCGTCGCAGTTGGCCGAGCACATCGGACGGGTGTTCGGATACGCGATCATGACATCGTTCATGATCTGTTTGAGAGTGAACCGCTTCTGGTAGGCGGCGAGCGGGTTCAGTGTCGAGTGCGCGTGGTTCTTCTCCGAGATACGGGCGAACAACTCGAAGCTCGTGCCACCGTACCTGTGGCCGTACTCCATGCCGATCTGCGCAAACACACCCGGCATCGTCTCGGTCCCGACCCGGCCGTCCAGGGCTGCCACCGCGCCATAGCGGCCTTCCCTCGACCAGCGGTCGCCCTCCTCGGCCCGGGTCCCCCCGGCGAGCAGGCCCGCGCCTGACAGCTTCTCCGCACCCACAGCGAGGCCAACCTCGGTCTCACCAGCCCGGATCGCCATCACAGCGACCCGCAGCGCGGTCGCTCCCGTGGCACACGCGTTCGCGACGTTGAACACGGGGATGCCGGTCTGCCCGACCTGCTTCTGCAGCCGCTGGCCGAACGAACCGCCCCCGCCCATCAGGTTGCCGGCCGCCAGCAGACCCACGTCCCGCATCCGCAGCCCGGCGTCGGCCAGCGCACCCCGGATCGCCTCGGTACCCAGATCAACCGTGTCGAGTGTCGGATGCCTGCCGAACTTCGTCATGTGGATGCCCACGATCCAGACGTTCCCCGCCATCGAGATCTCCCGTCCCTGCGGAGCCGACCGGCCGGTCCCAGCCCGGCGGCTCTCAGCTCACCCGTCCTCAGTCCGCCGGCTCGAACCCGTATCCGACCGCTTCCACTCCGGCGGCGTCGGTACCGATCGACCCCGTGGTCAGCCGCACCTTCATGCCCAGCACGACGTGCTCCGGGTCCGCCGGGATGTTCACGACGTTGCCCCGCACCGCGGTCCCACCGCAGTCGATCACCCCGGCCACGAACGGCACCGGAACCCCCGCGGCGGCGGACGAGACGATGGTGAACGCTCGCAGCTCACCCTCGGTGGCCACGTCGACGTCCCGGAACTCCGCTCCCTCGCAAGCCGCGCAGCCGTTGCGCCGATCGAAGTACCGCGCGCCGCAGGCGAGGCACTCGTGCGCGACGAGATGCGGCTCGCCCTCCAGAATTAGATAGTCGACGAGCGGAACCCGATGAGCACTCACACGTCCTCCGCACCAAGCCATCGAGTGGATTTAATGTTGGATTTAGTCATATAGTAGGCTATCAAACTATCTGGAGGTTGATCAGTGAATGAGGAACTTGTTGTACGTCGGGTGGTGACGGGGGTCGACACTTCCGGCAACGCGTCGATACTCAGCGACGGCGTGGTCACGGAGGTGCGGGTGTTACCGAACATCGAGGGATGGGCGATTGCGACCGTCTGGCAGAACGAAGACGCTTCTCGCGTTCCGCTGCACTCGATGACCGAGGGGACGAAGGAAGTCGCGGATCAACGCCGGCTGCCACCGGGAGGAACGCGTTTCCTGATCTGGAGGCTACCTCCGGACAGCGCCGGCGAGAACCCGGCCGGTATGCACGAGACCGACACGGTCGACTGCGTTGTGGTGCTTTCTGGGCAGGTGACCCTGGTACTCGGCAACGGAGACCAGCTCGAACTGGCACCCGGAGACTGCCTCGTTCAGGGCGGGAACCTCCACCACTGGCGAAACAAAACGTCCGAGCCGTGCGTCATGGCCGTCTTCATGGTGGGCGCGCATCGCCCGTGACGGACCGCCGGCGTCGCGGCGGGCCTGACCGGGGCAGGGGCCGTCAGCGAGACGCCGGACCGGCCAGCGCCAGGTGAACGGGCGCCGTCCCCGAACACGAGATGTTCGGGGACGGTGCGTTCACGCACCCGGTATGACCGGGACGAGGGATCGTGCAGCCGTCCGGACACGAATCAGCGCGGAGTCCCACCCGGGGACTCGGCAGGCGTCGCCCGCTCGACCAGATCGGCGATCTTCGCCGCGGCCGACACCACGAGCGGGAAACCAACGTAGGGGGTCAGTTGCGTCAGGATTTCACCGATCTCCTCTTTCGTGACACCGTTGGCAAGAGCCCGCAGCGTGTGCAGTCGGAGTTCCTCGGTGCAGTTGAGGGTGACGAGCGCCGCGACGGTCGCGATGCTGCGGTCGCGCGGGGACAGGCCTGCCCGCGGCCAGATCTCCCCGTAGGCGAAGCTCGCCGCCAGCTTGCCGACGTCGGGCGCGACCGCCGCCACGGCCGGGCTCAGGGTCGCCAGGACTTCGGCCCTCAGGGCCCGTAACGACGCCGGTGGCGCGGTGGGTTCAGTGGTTTCGGGCATGCTCACCCCTCGCTCGGATCGCCTGGGCTCCGGTGTCCGCACCAGTGGGCCTCACAGGATCACGCCGGAGTTCTTCAGCGCCACGATGTCGTCCCACGAGTAGTCGTGTTCCAGGAGGATCTCCTCGGTCTGCTGGCCGTGCTCCGGCGCCGCCCGCACCGGCCCGAGGGGCGTCTGGTCGAACTGCACCGGCGAGGTCACGCTGCGCGCCTCCACCCCGTGGCCGTCGATCGGTGAGAGATAGCCGTTGGCCGTCACCTGCGGATCGGAAAGGATCTCCGGGACCGTCTGGCACACGGCCCATACGCCGCTGAAAGTCGCGAGCCGTTGGCGCCACTCGTTCAACGTGCCCGACGCGAAAGCTCCGTCGAGTTCACGGATGCACTCCCGGTGGTTCCTGGTGCGCGCCTCGAACGTCGCGAACCGCTCGTCGGTCGCCAACTCGGGCCGCCCGACGTGCTCGCAGAGACTCTCCCAGTGCGGGTCGGGCTGGATCACGACGAGCCAGATCCAGCGGTCGTCCTTGGTCCGGTATGAGTTCACCAGCGGGTTCGCCATGTCGGTCCGGCTGTTCCGCGTCATGTCGACGCCGCCGACATCGCGGTTGGCCTCCATGTTGAGCACGACCGCGAACATCCAGAGGCCGGCGTGCATGAGGGAGGTGTCTATCTCGGACGGGATCCCCGTGCGCTCCCGCTTGTACAGCGCTGCCGCCACCGCACCGGCGAGGCTGAGGCCGCCGACGCAGTCCCCGGTTCCCCCCGGTTGGCGTACCGGCTGGGTGGCGCCTGGCTGTGTCAGGTAGTTGGCGATGCCGGAGCGGGCCCAGGCACTGGCGAGGTCGAAGCCACCGACCTCGGCCTCGGGCCCTCGGATGCCCTGCCCGGTGGCCCGGGCATAGATGATGTTTGGGTTCTCGGCGCGGATGTCGTCGAGGTCGATCCGCAGTCGTTGCCGCGACTCGGGCAGCAGGCTGGTCACGAAGACGTCCGCGTCCCGCACCAGCTTCGAGAGGACGCCGCGGCCGTCCTCCGTTCGCAGGTCGACGGCCACGCTGCGCTTGCCGTGATTCGCCAGCTCGATCGTGGGGGCGACTCGGCCGGTGCCGAAGTACCCGCGGTAGGGGTCGCCGCCCTCGACCGGTTCGATCTTGACTACATCCGCGCCCCAGTCCGCGAGGATGGCTCCGCACGTCGGCGCGAAAAGCCAGGCCGACACCTCGACAACTCGTACTCCGTCAAGCACGTCGTACATGGCGGCTACCTACCGGCTCGCTCGCGCGGCGGCCTGGCGCTCGTTGTATCTCGCGACCTCCTTGGCTTCTTCGGACTCACTGCGATAGCCGGTCGAGACGATTCCACCGTAGGTGGTGATCTTCGGCCCGCGATGCCGCTCGTGGGAGACCGTCGACACGTCGCGCCCGGCGACCTCGGCCCGCAGCGCGGCGACCGTGCTCCGCTCCCGCGGCCGGACCTTGAACGGGTCGAAGGAGTAGAGCCGGAGCACGTTGCCGTGGGTCACGCCCTCGATCACGTCGTCGGGAACACCGTCGAAGTGGAGGGCGAGCTGCTCGGGTGAGCGCGGCCAGGTGGAGTCCGAGTGGGGGTAGTCGCATTCCCAGGTCACCATGTCCGTGTTCATGGTCTCCAGGTTCGCGATGCCGAAGTGGTCGTCGATGAAACAGGTGATGATGTTTGACCGGAAGACGTCGCTCGGCATGCGGTCACCAAAATCAGCCCCGGTCCAGGCGCCGTGCTGCCGGTAGGTGTAGTCCACCCGCTCCAGGAAGTACGGGATCCAGCCGATTCCCCCCTCGGACAGCGAGATCCTCAGGTTGGGGAACTTCTTGAAGATGTCCGACCAGATCAGGTCGGAGGCCGTGTCGAACAGCGTGATGGCGGTACCGGTGATCTGCACGGAGTAGGGCGCGTCCGGTGCGGTCATCGGCGCGGACGACGACGATCCGAGATGCATGCAGACAACCGTTCCGACCTCTTCACAGGCGGCCCAGAACGGGTCCCACGCCGCGTTGTGCAGGGAGGGAAGGCCGAGCTTGTAGGGATTGGCCGAGAACGTCACCGCGTGACAGTCCAGCTCGGCGAGCCGGCGGACCTCCTGGGCCTGCAGTTCGGGGTCCCACAGAGGCGTGATGCCGCAGGCCACGAAGCGGTCCGGGTACTGGCCGGCCCACCCCTCGACGTGCCAGTCGTTGTACGCCTGGACCATCGCGAGCGCCTGGTCCGGGTACTTGTCCGCGTTGGCGAGAAATGTCTGCCCGGCGAACCTGGCGAAGGTCGGGAAGTTGAGCCCGGCTAGGACGCCGTTGGCGCTCATGTCCTTCACCCGCTCGTGCACGTCGAACGTGCCGACCCGCATGTCGTTGAAGGAGTTCGGCTCCATGCCGTACTCCTCCTTCGGCCGTCCGGCGACGGCGTTCAGGCCGAAGTTCGGCAGGACCTTGCCCTCGTAAATCCAGCAGTCGTGACCCGCCTCGTCTCGCCGCACGAAGGGAGCCCTGTCGAGAAATTTCCGCGGGACCCTCCCCTCGAACATGTCCGGCGGCTCGATCACGTGATCGTCGACGCTGATCAGAATGTAGTCGTCACTGTTCATCAAGATCCTCCCAGTGCGCCTGCCACAGCCTTCGGCGGCTCCGTCACGCGGAGTCGCGGCCTGCCCAGGGGCGGTGCCGCATGCGAGCCACGAATTACTATGATGACCGATAGTCTTATATCCAGTCAAGTTGGCGACGCCCTCCGGCCACCCGGCGCCGGCGCTCGCGACAGCGCCCGGAGCAGGGTGTACCCGTCAGGTGGGCCACCAGCGCACCGAGAACTCCGGGCGTGGTCCGTGGCTTTCCACCGCCGGGCAACAGCCTCCCGACGCGCGGCTCAGTGCCTGTCCTGGATCTTTGTTTCGTGTGCCGAGTGTGGTCTGTTCCTGATCTTCTCGGTGTGGCGGGCTGGGCTGGCGGGGTGGGCTGGTCAGGGTCCGGACATGGCGCGATCGCACCGGTATCCGTCGGATCTGTCCGACCAGGAGTGGGCCCACGTGCAGCCGTTGCTGCCTCCGGCACCGAAGGACGGCCGGCCCGAGAAACACGACCGGCGTGACATCGTGGACGCGATCCTCTACGTGACCCACAACGGGATCGTGTGGCGGGCGCTGCCCGCGGACTTCCCGCCGTGGAAGACCGTCTAT
>NZ_KB891106.1 GCF_000373365.1 Parafrankia discariae | reverse complement strand
ACTACTACAACAACGACCACCGGCACTCCGGGATCGGCCTGCTCACTCCCGCGACCGTCCACCACGGCCAGGCCGAGACCGTTCAGGCCGCCCGCGCCGAGGTCCTCGCCGCCGCCTACGCCACCCGACCAGACCGGTTCGTCCGCCGCCCACCAGCACCACCACCGCTGCCGACACCAGCCTGGATCAACCCACCCGAACAGACCCCGAACCAGCCAGGCACCACCACAGAACAACCAGCTCAATAGTTCCTACAAGATCTTGCCTCGATCAGGTTGACGGGTTCCGCAGCTCCGCACCGACCTTCGCGCGCAGTGAGGCGGGGCAGTCGGCGGAAAGGTCCGCGCTCTGGAAGCGCGCGCCGAACGTGTTGACGATCTCGCCCTCCACGTCGGCCTCGTCGACGGCCGTCACCCCCACGAGGTCGAGGTTGAAGTGGGTGTCGTCGCCGTTCACGGAGTCGACGGAGACGTTCACCGGGTACGTCGCGCCGTCCGCGGGGTCGGTCAGCGAGCACTGCATCGTCACGCCCACCTCGGCCTTGAGGGATTCCGGGCAGGCCACCTCGACCGGAGGATCCGTCCGCTGGAACAGCGGGCCGAACTCGGCGGCGATCTTTTTCTCCACCTCTCCGCTGGCGACCGAGCCGCCACCCAGGGAGACCGAGCCGTCGCAGCCCGAGAAGACCGCGGCGACCAGCAGGCAGCCAGCCACGACACGGACTCCCCCCGCGGCCACGGCGCCCGGGCGGCGTCGACGCCATCCCGCACCGCGCCGTCCCACACCGCGCACCGACAGGCTTCCCGAGCGCAGATTCATGTCCATCCCCTCCCAGCCCGGCGGAGAATTCCACGAAGAAGATTCCGGCGGATAGGAAAATGGTTTTCACCCGCACGGGAAAAGATCCCGCGCCGCACGCCGAAAAGAACGGAGGAATTAATTCTCGCCAGGCAACAGACCGCGTATGGATGTCAATGTAGCAGTCCGGATCGCGCAGCCGTGAGGCGAAAGAATGTCACTACCGCGACACGACGGGAGGACGTCGGCCCGAATGCGACGGGACTCGTGCCGACCGGCGGGCGAGCCGCTCACCGGGCCGGGCGGATCGTTCCCGTCACCTCGCCGAAGCCGAGGCGCACGCCGTCGGCGCCGGGGGCGGTGGCCCGGATGGTGACGGTGTCGCCGTCCTCGAGGAACGTCCGTTCGGTGCCGTCGCCCAGCCGCAGCGGCTCGGTGCCGTTCCAGGTGAGTTCCAGGAACGAGCCGCACTCGTCGCGGCGCGGACCGGAGACGGTGCCGGAGGCGAACAGGTCGCCGGTGCGCAGCGCGGCGCCGCCGGCGGTGAGATGCGCCAGCTGCTGCGCGGGCGTCCAGTACATCTCGGCGAAGGGCGGGCGGCTGACGACGGAGCCGTTCCAGCTCACCTCCAGCCGCAGGTCCAGGCCCCAGGCGCCGTCGTCCCGCAGGTGGGGCAGCGGTTCGGGTTCGCGTGGTGGTGGCTGGAACCGGGCGGCCGCCAGCGCGTCGAGCGGGACGACCCAGGGGGACACCGACGTCGCGAAGGACTTCCCGAGGAACGGCCCGAGCGGCACGTACTCCCAGGCCTGGATGTCGCGGGCCGACCAGTCGTTGACCAGCACCACGCCGAACACGTGCTCGGCGAACGCCGCCGGGGTGACCCGGTCGCCCAGCGCCGACGGCGTGCCGACGACGAAGCCGACCTCCGCCTCGATGTCGAGGCGGGTCGTCGGCCCGAAGGGCGGCGGCTGGCCGTCGACGGGCCGGCGCTGCCCGCGGGGGCGGACGATGTCGGTTCCGGAGACGACGACCGTCCCGGAGCGGCCGTGGTAGCCGACGGGCAGGTGCCGCCAGTTCGGGTTCAGCGGATCGCCGCCGGGGCGCAGGATCCGTCCGACGTTGCTCGCGTGGTGTTCGGAGGCGTAGAAGTCGACGTAGTCGGCCACGTCCACCGGCAGGTGCAGGCGTACCGCGTCCCGTGGGATCAGGCGCGGTCGCACGTTCGGTTTCTGCGCCGGGTCGGTCAGCAGATCGGTGATCCGCGCGCGGACGGCGGTCCAGTGGCGCCGGCCCCGGCTGAGGAACTCGTTGAGCCGGGGCCGGGCGAACACCGGGTCGCCGAGGGCGGCGGCGAGGTCGAGTACGTGGTCGCCGATGGCGACGCCGATCCGGGGGCTTCCGCCGTCGACGGAGAAGGCGCCGTAGGGCAGGTTCTGCGGTGGGAAGTCCGAGCCCTCGGGCACCGGCACCCACGACCGGGCCGTCACGCCGACCCCCCGGTCCCGGCCGACGCGCCGCTTCCGATCGGCCCCGCGGTCGCGGGCGGTGCCGCCGGGGGGACGAGGCCGAGACGGCGCAGGTCCTCGACCGGGGTGTCCGTCCGGCACGAGCCGTAGGCGACGAGGGCCCGGCGGGCGGCGCGGGCCAGCTCCGGTGGCACCGCACGGGCCTCGGCGACGAGCTCGGCCTCGCCGGTGCGGTCGAGGATCGCGGTGACCGCCGGCAGGTCGGCGCCGTCGACCGCGCGGCAGGTGGCGAGCACCAGGTTGAGGAAGCCGTGGTGGGCGAAGCCGGTTCGCCGGTCCCGATAGGGCAGCGCGTGGTGCAGCCCGGCGGTCGCCTTGAACGGCATGCCACCGCGCACGCAGGCGACCACGAACCGGGCCACCTCCGCGGACGAGGGGAACTGGTCCGCCCGCGCCCCGCCGCACCGGATCTTGGCGCCGTGACCGGCGGCCGACACCCGTTCCAGGGCGGCGAGGTCCCCGCGCGGCGTCTCGACGAAGCAGGGCACGGAGGGCGGCACCGCTCTCAGCGCGGCAAGCTCACCCCACGGCCCCTCGACCCCGACCAGCCCGACGCGCGGGTCGCCCTCCACCCGGGCCAGCGCGGGGTGGAGCGTGCGCGGCTCCAACGGGCCGATGAGACCGAGCGCGAGCGGCCCCTCGGCGGCGGTCCCGTCGAGACGTCCACCCGCGGCGGCCCCGTCGATACACCCGCTGGTGGCCCCACGCCCGCGCGCACCGGCGGCGAGTTCGTCGAGGAGCTCACCGACACGGGCCGCGGGGCACAGGAAGTGGCCGGTCAGCACACCGGTGCGGTCCGCGCGGTCGTGCCGGTGCCGGCGGAGGGCGGCGGGCAGGGGCAGGGCCTCGGGCGGGAACAGCCCGGCGTCGTCGACCAGCCCGGCGAACAGTGACGTCGGCGGGTGGTCGGTCACCGGGCGCCGCCCGGCGCCGCCGCGTGCGCCGCCCACGTCCAGGCGTAGTCGGGGTCCTCGCAGGCCAGACCGCCCGAGCCGAGCCCGAGGGGGGCGAAGGTGTCGACCATGACCGCGAGCTCGTCGACGTACTCGACGCCGAGGCTGGCCTGCACCGCGCCGGGCTGCGGGCCGTGGGTGTGCCCGGCGGGATGCAGCGAGACGGAACCGGGCCCGATCCCCGAGCCGCGGCGGGCACCGTAGTCGCCACCGGTGTAGAAGATCACCTCGTCGGAGTCGATGTTGGCGTGGTAGTACGGCGTCGGGATCGCGTCGGGGTGGTAGTCGACCTTGCGCGGCACGAAGTTGCAGACGACGAAGTCGCGGCCCTCGAAGACCTGGTGCACCGGCGGCGGCTGGTGCAGCCGGCCGGTGATCGGCTCGAAGTCGCCGATGTTGAACAGGTACGGGTAGAGGCAGCCGTCCCAGCCGACGACGTCGAACGGATGGGTCCGGTAGGTCAGCACCGTGCCGGCGACACCGCCGGCCGCCGGGCCGGTCCCAGCCGCGGCCCCGGCTCCGGCCCCGGCCGCGGCTCCGGCCCCGCGGTGCTTCACGTGGACCTCGACGTCCGTTCCGTCCTCGAGCAGCGGGCCGGCCGGGCGGCGCAGGTCACGTTCGCAGTACGGGGCGTGTTCGAGGAACTGGCCCGAGGCCGACAGGTAGCGCTTCGGCGGGCGGATGTGACTGGTCGCCTCGATGACGTAGGCGCGCAGCGGCCCGTCGCCGGTCGGCGTCCACCGGTGCGTCGTCCCGCACGGGACGACGACGTAGTCGCCGGGGCCGGCCGCCAGCGTGCCGAAGACGGTGTCGACGCGGGCGGTGCCGGCCTCGACGTAGACGCACTCGTCCCCGGTGCCGTTGCGGTAGAGAGGTGAGGGCGCGCCGGCGGCGACATAGCCGATCCGGACGTCGGCGTTGCCCAGCAGCAGCCGCCGCCCGGTGACGGCGTCGACACCGCCCCACCCCCCGTCGGGCACGGTGAGGGTGTGGGTGCGCAGGTGCCGCGGCCGCAGCGGATGGTTCGCGACGGTGTCCAGGGCGGGCGGCTCCCAGGGCCGGGCCGCGCTGATCGCGGCCGGGATCTCCCTGTGGTAGAGCAGCGACGAGTCCGCGGAGAAGCCCTCCGAACCCATCAGCTCCTCGCTGTACAGACCGCCGTCGCCGCCGCGGTGCTGCGTGTGCCGTTTGGGCGGGACGTCCCCGATCCGGGCGTAGTACGGCATCGTCGGATCCTCCACGTCGGTTCCTCGCGACATCCGGTCCTCAGAGGTTTCCCCGCTGTTCCTGCTCGCGTTCGATCGCCTCGAAGAGGGCCTGGAAGTTGCCCCTGCCGAAACCGAGCGAGCCGTGCCGCTCGATGAGCTCGAAGAACACCGTCGGACGGTCTCCCAGCGGCCTGGTGAAGATCTGCAGCAGGTAGCCGTCCTCGTCGCGGTCGACCAGGATCCGGCGGCGCCGCAGCTCCTCGACCGGCGCCCGGACCTCGCCGACCCGGGCCCACAGCGCTGGGTCGTCGTAGTAGGTGTCGGGGGTGTCGAGGAACTCGACGCCCGCGGCCCGCATCGCGTCGACCGTGGCGAGGATGTCATCGGTCGCCAGCGCGAGATGCTGCGCGCCGGGACCGCCGTGGAACTCCAGATATTCGGCTATCTGCGACTTGCGCCGGCCGGGCGCGGGCTCGTTGAGCGGGAACTTGACCCGGTGGTTGCCGCTGGCGACCACCTTGCTCATCAGCGCCGAGTACCGGGTGGCGATGTCACCGCCGACGAACTCGGCGAGGTTCGTGAAGCCCATGACCCGGTTGTAGAAGTCCACCCACTCGTCCATCGCGCCGAGCTCGACGTTGCCCACGACGTGGTCCAGCGCCTGGAACAGCCTGCGCGACGCGCCCGGCGGCCGCGCGGGCCTGGCGTGACGCTCGACGTAGCCCGGCAGGTAGCACCCGGAGTAGCGCGACCGGTCGACCAGGGTGTGCCGGGTCCGCCCGTAGGCGGCGATGGCGGCGAGGCGCACGACGCCGTGCTCGTCGCGCAGCTCGTGCGGCTCCTCGAGCACCCGCGCGCCCTGGGCGCGGGCGTGCTCGACACACCGGTCGACGTCGGGCACCTCCAGCGCGATGTCGAGGACGCCGTCGCCGTGCCGGCGGTGGTGGTCGAGCAGGGGGCTGTCCGGGCGCACTCCCCCCTTGAGCACGAACCGCACCGCGCCGCTGGTGAGGACGTAGGAGCAGTGGTCGGGCTCGCCCGTCTCCGGCCCGGAGTAGGCGACGAGGTCCATGCCGAACGCCGACTGGTAGTAGTGGGCCGCCTGGTTGGCGTTGCCGACCACCCAGACCACCGCGTCCCAGCCGGACACCGGGAACGGGTCGCCGGCCGGGTCGTGCTCGACGAGACCGACCAGCTGCCGGAGCTGGTCGACGTCGAGTTCGGCCGAGCGCTCCTGACCGGTCAGCGTCACTTCGGTGCTCATGGACGTCCTCTCGGCCGGGTGGGAGTCGAGGCGGCGGCGGTGCGCGGGAACGCGAGAGGAACACTACCCTGGGTCACGCGATACCCGCCCACCGTCACAGGCGGTCGGGGGCCCTCGGTCGGGAGAGGTCAGCGGCCGGCGACCTCACCGGCGGTCAGGTCCTGGGTTCCGATCACCCGCAGCAGGTCGAGCTGGTCGCGCGCCGGGCTGCCCGGCCGTGGGTGCAGCACGACGAGCATCTGGGCCACCGCCTCGCTGCTGAGCACCTCACACAGCAGGTCCACGGTGCCCACCGCCGGATGGATGATCCGTTTGTGGTCGGCGCGGCGCACCATCACCTCGTGCTCCGCCCAGAGCCGTGCGAACTCCGCGCTGCGGGTCAGCAGATCGGCCACCAGCTCCTCCACGTCCGCGTCGCCGCGGCGCCGGCCGTGGGTGGCGCGCAGGTCCGCGACGTGCGTGCGGGACAGCCGGTCCCAGTCCTCACGCGGGAACCGTGACCGGCCGTCCGGCTCGGTGAACCAGAGCCAGGTGTTGTTGCGGGCCCGTCCCGGGCGGGCGGCGACGTCGCCGGACAGCGCGACCGACATCCGGTTCCGCGCCAGGACCTCCCCGAGGTCGGAGACGACGAACGCCGGGGTGTCGGTGAGTCGGTCGAGGATGTACAGCAGGCCGGGCGAGACGTGCGCGGCGGTGGACGTCCGCGGTGGCGGCGGCTGGCCCGCGAGGTGGAACAGGTGGTCGCGTTCGTCGTCGCTCAGCCGCAGCGCCCGGGCCAGCGCGGCCAGCAGCGGCGCGGACGGCCGCGGCCCACGGGACTGCTCGAGCCGGGTGTAGTAGTCGGTCGACATGACGGCGAGCGCGGCCACCTCGTCGCGGCGCAGCCCCGGGGTGCGCCGACGCGCCCCGGGAGGCAGGCCGACGTCGGAGGGCTGGAGCTGCGCGCGGCGCCGGCGCAGGAAGTCGGCGAGCCCGGAACGGTCCATGCCCACCAGCGTTCCCCGCTCCCGGCCGCCAAGCCAGGGACCGCCGATCCCATGATGAGTGCTCCCTGCCGCGGCGCCGCCCGCCGCCGCAGACTGTCGGTCATGACGCGGACGACGATGACGACGAGGTGGCTCGGGGCGACCGGGCCGCAGGTGGGTGCGCTCGGGCTGGGCTGCATGGGCATGTCCGGCCTGTACGGGCCGGCCGACGACGACGAGAGCGTGGCGACGATCCTCTCCGCGGTCGACGCGGGGATGACCCTGCTCGACACCGGCGACTTCTACGGCATGGGGCACAACGAGCTGCTGGTCGGCCGCGCCCTGCGCCAGCTCGACCGGGACTCGGTCACGGTGAGCGTGAAGTTCGGGGCGCTGCGCGACGCGGTCGGCGGCTGGGGTGGTTTCGACAGCCGCCCGGCGGCGCTGCGCAACTTCCTGGCCTACTCGCTGGTGCGCCTGGGCACCGACCATGTGGACGTCTACCGGCCGGCCCGGCTCGACCCCGCCGTGCCGATCGAGGAGACGATCGGCGCCATCGCCGAGCAGGTCAAGGCCGGCCTCGTCCGGCACATCGGCCTGTCGGAGGTCGGCCCGGAGACGATCCGGCGGGCGGCGGCCGTGCACCCGATCTGCGACCTGCAGATCGAGTACTCGGTGCTCTCCCGTGGCATCGAGGACGAGATCCTCGCGACCTGCCGCGAGCTCGGGATCGCGATCACCGCGTACGGGGTGCTCTCCCGCGGGCTGATCGCCGGCACCGGCCCGTCCGGGCACCCCGGTGACTTCCGGGCGCACAGCCCCCGCTTCCAGGGCGCGAACCTCGACCACAACCTGGGACTCGTCGAACGGCTGCGGCCCGTCGCCGAGCGCCACGGGATCTCCGTCGCCCAGCTCGCCATCGCCTGGGTCGCCGCCGCCGGCCCGGACGTCATCCCGCTGGTGGGGATGCGCCGGCGCGGCCGCGTCGACGACGCGCTGGCCGCGGCGGCCGCCGCCCTCTCCGCGCAGGACCTGGCCGACATCGACCGGGCGGTGCCCGCCGGCGCGGCCGCGGGCGGCCGGTACGAGGACTCCCAGCTCGCCGCCCTCGACAGCGAGCGCTAGCGGGACCAGGACCGCGCCGCCGGGCGCGGACCCGCTGTCAGTCGCCGAACTTGACGTTCCAGACCGTGACGCGAACCTGGCTGACTCCGTTGTCGTACGACAGCACGTTGCCCGAGGCGATGTGGGAGCCCGATCCGGCCACACAGAAGCGAAGGCCGGCATGGTTGTCGAGCTGCGACATCGGCTGGGTCCGCAACAGAAACTCGCAGTTGGCAGCGGTCGGTTCACCCGGGCCAGACCACAGAGCGAGACGCTGGTAGGACTTGACCTGGGCGTCGTACATGTAGAAGGCCCCGTAGCCTCCGCCTGGATCGACTGTGAGTGGTCGCTGCTCGACGTCGACCGAGTCGGCCGCGTCCGTCATGCGCAGCTGTTCCTGGGCCAGCACGCCAGGCGCTGTCGACGAGTCCGGGACCACCGGGTTATCCGCGGAGGATGCGCTCGGTGAAGTACTCGACCGGGAACGACCCGATGGCGTGATGTCAGCGGTGGACTCGGTCGTGGTCTGGTCGACGACGGGGTCGTTGGTGCCGGTCGGCGGATTCTGCGTGGAGCCGGTGCCCGCGAGCCGATCCGCGGGCTGGTCGCCCTGGTTCAGCAGCAGCGCGGCCACCACGACGATGGCCGCCGCGGCGAGCCCGCCGAGGAGCCAGGGGACGTGCCCGCGGCCCGCGCCGCCCCTGCCCGGGTGTCCGGGCAGGGGCGGCGCGCTCCATGGACCAGGTGTGGACGGCGCGGGGGGCGCTGGCGGCCAGGTCGTCCCCTGGTTCTGGGGCGGGGGCGCCGGGGCAGGCGGTCCGGGCGGGGTGATGCTGTAGCGGGTGAGGTCCGCGACCACGGTCGGCGGGAGCCAGCCCTCGCCGATGCGGAGCCGTTCGTCGGTCGAGGCCTCGCGGCAGAGCTCGATCAGCGCGGCGGGGGTCGGCCGGGCCGCCGGGTCCTTCTCCACGCACGGCTCGAGCACCGCGCGGACCTGCTCCGGGCAGCGGTCCCAGTCAGGGGGTCTGTGCTCGATGCGGTGGAAGACCGCGGCATCCCCGCCGAACGGCAGCTCACCGGTGACCGCGTAGTAGGCGGTGGAACCCAGGGCGAACACGTCGCCGGGAGCCGCGAGGGTCTTTCCCTGCACCTGTTCCGGTGCCATGAACGCGGGCGTTCCGACTCGTGCTCCGGTCTGGGTGATCGCCCCCGAGGAGGCCTCGACCGCCCGGGAGATGCCGAAGTCGATGACCCGGGGTCCGTCGGCGGCGAGGATGACGTTCCCCGGCTTGAGATCCCGGTGGATCACACCGGCCGCGTGGATGGACTGCAGCGCCTCCGCGACCCCGGCGATCAGTACCAGAACGGTCTCCAGCGGCAGCGGGCCCTGGCGTGCGACGGCGGCGGCGAGCGAGGGTGCGGCGACGTAGGCGGTCGCCAGCCACGGGCGCGGGGCGTTCGGGTCGCAGTCGATGACCGGTGCGGTGTAGAGGCCCTGCACCCGTTGGGCGATCGTCACCTCCGTCGCGAAGCGGCGGCGGAACTCCGGATCCGCGGCGAACTCCGGCCGGGCGATCTTGAGCGCCACCGGGCGGCCACCGGGCGTGTACGACAGGTACACCGCGCCCATTCCGCCCTCACCGATCCGTGCCCGGAGCAGATATCCGCTGATCTGCCGAGGGTCCTGTGGGGTGAGCGGCGTGAACACCGCGTCCCACGCCGGCACCGATCCCCCGGGCGCACCGGGTGGCGTGGTGTTCATCGTCCCCTCCGGACTCGTTTCCAGGCGCTATGGACACATCAGTGAGCATTTTCAAAGTTTGTTTTTCTAGATTCCCTCCTGTTCCAGGACGAAGACGGCCTGGGTGAACTCGCCGACCCGGCGTGGGCAGCCGCGGAAACGGCTGAGCACGCGCCAGTTCTTCAGGACCGCGAAGCCGCGTTCGCCGGGTGCGCGGGTGGCCGCGAGGACGCGGTTGCTCTCCTTGAGGCCGTCGGAAAGTTCGCCGTTCGCGGGCTTCTTACGGGGCACGAGGAGCAGATCGCTCTCGCCGCCGACGTAGCCCTTGTCGGCGTAGAGGTAGATC
>NZ_KB891105.1 GCF_000373365.1 Parafrankia discariae | reverse complement strand
CGTATCGGAAACCCCTCGACGGACAGCCGCTGTCGGAGTGGAAGGAGGAGCTGAACAGGGTGCACCGCAAGGTCCGGGCCCGCGTCGAACACGCCCTCGCCGGGATGAAGACCTGGAAGATCCTGCGTGACTACCGCCGCCAGGCCCGCACCCTCGGGATCACCGCGGCCGGGATCGCCCATCTCTACAACATCAGCCGGACCGGCTGACCGGTCACGCGGACCGGCCACACCCCACCCAAACCGAGTTACGAAACAGCCTTTAGTCGACTGCGTAGGTCTGGTCGGCGGAGCTGCCGTCACCTGCGGGGGGTGGGCGGAGCATGTGTCACCGTGGGATCCGTTGGAACGCGGCCGCCGATGATGGGTCATGAGCGGTTGGACGGTCCGCGGGGAATGTCGCGGAAGGCGCGGTCACGATCGAGGGAGGGTTCGCGTGGCATGCCGAGCACACGCTCGCTGATGACGTTGCGGGCCATCTCGGTGGTACCGCCGCCGATACAGGCGGTCTGCCGCACGAGGAAATCGACGCCGCGGCCTGCCACCGCGCCGTCCTCCTCCGTCCAGGCCACCCCGGCGCCACCCGCGAGATCGAAAGCAATCGTCATCATCCGGGCCATCACGACCCCGTGGAAGAGCCGTCCGATGGCCGCGGCCTGGTCGGGCATCCGCCCGATCGTCATGCCCCCGGCGATCCGCTGCTGCAGCGCGTGCTCGACAACCTCAAGCATGCGACCCTCACCGATGAGGTCACGCGCCCCGGGGTCGGGAAGCCGCCCGGCGTCCCAGGCGACGTCGACAAGAAGCGCGGCGTCCACGCCGGTCTGGCTCCAGCCGGCCGGAACCGTGACGTACGGCGAGTTGTACAGCATTCGTTCGTGGAACATCCAGCGGGTGCCCACCGTCCAGCCGCCGTCGACCGCGCCGATCCGGTCGGTGTCGGGCACCCGGACGTCGGTGAGGAACTCCTGACAGAATTCCCGGTTGCCATTGATCATTTCGATGCGTTGAACCTGGACGCCCTCGCCGCGTAAGGGGAGGAGAAACACAGTCAGTCCGCGGTGCTTGGGCACGTACCAGTTGGTGCGGGCCAGACACAGCGCCCAGTCCGCCAGCCAGGCACCGCTCGTCCAGATCTTGGATCCGTTCATGATCCAGTCGTCGCCGTCCCGCACGGCGCTGGTGAGCGCGGAGGCGACGTCCGACCCGCCGCTGGGCTCGGACAGCAGCTGCATCCAGATCTCCTCGCCCCTGAGGATGGCGGGCAGGTGCCGCTGCTTCTGCTCCTCGGTGCCGAACTCGAGCAGCACCGCCGCGCACGGCGCGAACGTCGGCGCCTGGATCTCGATCGGGAACTCGTACCCGGCGATCTCCTCGTTGAAGGCCCGCTGGTGGGCCGGGGTCAAACCTTGCCCGCCATATTCACGTGGGAAGCAGATCCCCGCGAATCCAGCGTCGAACAGCATCCGCTGAATCTGTCGTTCCCGAGCCACCACGGCTAACGCTTCCCCGTCGCCGATCACATTGGCGGCTAGGCCGGCCATCTGGTTCGGCCCGACGGGAGGCAGGTTGGCCCTGATCCATGCTCGGGCTCGGAGCCGGAAGCTGTCGATGGTCTCGACGTCGTCGTTCGTCATGCCTACTCCTCGCACGATTCAGGGCAGTGGCCAGGCCAGTGCCTTCGTCTCCAAATACTGCTCGAATCCCGCGATCCCGTTCTGCCGCCCGAGGCCGCTGTGCTTGTAGCCGCCGAACGGCAGGTCGGCGCCGAAGGGTTCCCCTCCATTGACGCTCATTCCGCCGGTGCGGATACGGCCAGCGAGGGCGAGCGACCGTTCCAGTGACCCGGAGAAGACTCCGCCGCTGAGCCCGTATCTGCTGTCGTTGGCGATCCGGACGGCGTCCTCGTCATCGTCGAAGGGGATCACCACGAGCACCGGCCCGAAGATCTCTTCTTGGGCGATGGTCATCGAGTTGTCGACGTCGGTGAACAACGTGGGTTCGACATACCAGCCCTTCGGCAGGTGCGCTGGACGTCCACCGCCTACAGCGAGTGTGGCGCCCTCTTGGACACCCTTGTCGATGTAGCCGAGCACGCGTTCCCGCTGTCGGCGCGAGACGAGGGGTCCCATGATCACGTCCGGTCGATCGGGCTCACCGTAGGGGACCGCGACGAAGAGGTTCTTCAGCAGCTCGACGCCCTCGTCATAACGTGACCGCGGCAGGAGCATGCGGGATTGGATAGCGCAGCCCTGACCCGCGTGGAAGCAGGCGCTGAGTCCCATCATCGTCGCCGCCGTCAAGTCTGCGTCGTCGAGCACGATGGTCGCTGATTTGCCGCCCAGTTCCAGGAAGACCCGCTTGAGCGTTGCCGCGCCCTTCTCCATGATCCGCTGACCGACCGCGGTCGAGCCCGTAAACGAGATCATGTCGACCTGCTGGGACAGAGTCAGCTCCTCGCCGACCAGATGATCCGAGGACGTCACGACGTTGACGACGCCCGGCGGGATGTCGGTGCGCTCCGCGACAAGACGGCCGATGCGGGTCGCGTTCCAGGGAGTATCGGGCGCAGGTTTGAGCACCACCGTGTTACCTGTGGCCAGCGCCTGGCCGAGCTTGTGCAAGCTCACCTCGAACGGGAAGTTCCACGGCACGATCGCGCCGACGACCCCGACCGCCTCCTTCTGGATCTGCCGCCGGTTGGGCTGACCGGACATACCAGTCGCCTCCGGAAGGTCGACGAGCCAGGGAAACTCGTCGATCAACGTGGCCGGATAGCTCAGCGCCTCCCCCAGCGGCAGGTCCAGCTGCGGCCCAGCAGTGATCATTCGTGGGCAGCCGACCTCGAGGATCAGCTCCTCGCGCAGTTCCTCACGCTCCGTCTCCAGCGCTACCTGCAGCTGCTCCAGGCAACGCTTCCGTAACGCGTGGTTAGTCGACCAATCGGACTCGTCGAATGCCCGCCGGGCGGCCGAGATCGCTCGGCGCATCTCCGCCTTCGATGCGTCGGCGACTTGGCCCAGCACTTCCTCCGTCGCCGGGTTGATGTTGTCGAAGGTCTTGCCTGAGTCAGCCTCGATGAGCTCACCATCGACAAGCATCCTCGACTCGGAGGTGACGACTGCTCTGTTCACCAAAATCCCCTCCATATGCTTTATGAGTGTATGGCTAACATTGAAAGGTCGATAAAATACGCCGGGCATAACATGCATGCGGGGGGGGAGGTGAGAGGCCGCGACGCACAGGCGATGCCCTATCCCCGCTACCCCTCCACGGCCATCAGAGCGGCGCCAGGGGAAACGCCGGATTCAGGCGGCAGGACGCCGAAAAATTTGCATCAGACGCCCGCGAGGCGTCACACGATTACGTGTCCGATTCCCGACTCGCCGCGCTCTCGCGCGCCGTCCGGGGTTCGACCTTGTCCAGGTAGCGCTCAACAAAGTCGATCGTCTCCGCGTGAGACGTCGACATGCCGACCGACTGTTCAATGATGACCATCCGCGGGCTGCTGGTCACCAAAAAGACGAGTACCTCGGCCGGAACTCTGCCCAGGGGAACCGTGTAATCGTTCGACGACCTCGATAGCGCCTCAAGTGTCAACTCACGCACCTTCTCGCCGACGGCGGCGATCTCGGCCCGGATTTTCTTGCGGTGGTTCGCCAGGGCCGTGAGTTCCGCTATCAGAGCGCCGGCGGTCCAGTTGTTCGAAAACTCCCAGAGTGCCCGCAGGGGGTGATCCGTCCGGAGCGCCTCGACCAGCACCCCCAAGGTCTGGTCTGTCCGACGCCGAACCAGGGCGAGAAAAAGATCGTCCAGTGTCGGAAAATAGTACTGGACCAATCCGGACGTCACTCCGGCCCGGGACGCCACCCCACGGTAGGTCACTGCCGCGTACCCCTCGCTGAGCATGAGCCTCTCGGCACTGTCCAACAACGCCGCGCGTGTCTTCGATGTTTCCGCGCCAACCCGGCGGGGTGTCGTCATCTGGGGCCTTTCAGCGCAGTGTCACAGGGTGGCGCCCCCGGCGCGTGCCGCCCGGCGCCGACCTCGACTGTCCGTGGTCGTCAAACTCCTGGTGCCTCTTTACCAGAACCGCCTCATCGGCGACAGCAGGCCAGGTCCTCCGAAGATGGCTGAACCGGCTCCGGGACGGACCTGGGGTGTCGGGCCAGCAGAGGTCGAGCGAGAAGTTGGCCGGGACCGGGTCGGACCAGTCCCAGTTCTCGCTGGACCTGCACACCCACGGCTTCGCTGACGTCGCGCCGGCGATGAACTCCTGCGGGCCGCCCTTGGAGGCCAGACCGCTTCTTCACGGGACGGCTTCCTTCTCAGACGCGTCGCACCGATCTGGCATGGGTCACGGATACGCGAAGGCATCAGACCCCAGCCGGGCCAGGGCCGCCGTGGATGTAGAGGGTTTGGCCGGAGCAGAAGCTGGCGGCGTCGGAGGCGAAGAACAGGACGGCGTTGCCGATCTCGTCGGGTTCCCCGAGGCGGCCCGAGGCGTTGGTCAGGCCGATCGCCTCCGGGTCGAGCCCATAACGGGCGGCGTCGTCGGTCAGGGTGGCGGCCCGGACAGCTCCGACGGCGATGGCGTTGACCCGGATCCCCTTACCAGTCCAGGCAGCGGCCATGGAGCGGGTGAGGCTGTTGACCCCGGCCTTCGCCGCGCCGTACGGCGCGGCCTGCGGCATCGCGAGCAGGCTGGCACCCGAGGAGATGTTCACGATCGCGCCCCTGCCCTGCTGAAGCATCGGAACCGAGGCTGCACGGGAGAGGAACCACACGCTGCCGAGGTTGAGCGCCAGGACCTGGTGCCACTCCTCCTCAGTCCATCGCCGGATCGACTTCGTCTCCGCACCGCCGGCACAGTTGACGAGGATGTCGAGCCGCCCGAACTCTGCCACCGTGGTGTCAACGAGCTGCTGGCACTGCTGCGCGCTGGTCACGTCCGTCGGCAGCGAGAGCGCTCGCCGGCCCGCCGCCTGGACCTCCTTGGCCGTGGACTCCAGTGGCTCCACCCGGCGCGCGGCGAGCACGACATCGGCCCCGTACTCGGCGAGCGCGAGCGCCGCACCCCGGCCGATGCCGGTGCCCCCGCCGGTGATGACGGCAACCTGACCATCGAGCGCGAACCGATCCCTCACGTGACTGCTCCTCCATTGACAGCGATGACCTGACCAGTTAGGTAGCCGGCCTCCTCGGTGCACAGGAACGCGCAGACCGCCGCGATGTCGTCGCCCGTACCGAGCCGGCCGGCCGGGATCATCCGCGCCAGCGTCTCGGCCCTCGGTAGGTGCTTCGCCTGCTGCATGCTGCGCAGCAGCGGCGTGTCGGCGGTGAACGGCGGGATCGTGTTCACCGTGATCCCCTTGGCCGCGTACTCGAGCGCCAACGCCTTGGTAAGCGCGATGACGCCGCCCTTCGACGCCGCGTAGTGTGCCTGGCGGGCCACACCGGTCTGACCCGCCGCGGACGAGATGGTGACGATACGGCCCCAGCCGGCAGCCACCATGTCCGCGATCGCCGCCTGCACGCAGGTGAACGTCCCCGTCAGGTTGACCTCGATGGTCCGCGACCAGACGTCGATCGTCAGGTCCTCGAAAGGCACGAACCCGGAGACACCGGCGCTGGTCACGAGGATCCCGACCGGTCCGAGTTCGGCGCGGACCGCGTCGAACGCCGTGGTGACCGAGGCCCAGTCGGCCACGTCGACCCCGACCGCTACCGCCTTAGTTCCCTGCGACCGCAGACCGGCAGCCACCCGCTCGGCGGCATCGACGTCCTGGTCGAGTACGCCTACGTTCCGCCCCTGCCGGGCGAGATGCTCGCAGATCGACAGACCCAACCCCGACGCACCGCCGGTCACGATAGCGACACAACTCAACCTACGCCTCCTCATTCCTCGTCCCCGCGGTAACGCAGGCCTTGTGCCCCGCCCCGCGGCGGTGGACTAGGGCCGCAAGATCCCCGGCGCTCAACTGCAGCGGCCCTGTACGTACGTATGGCTAATGCTATACGTTTGTAAGACGATGTCTAGGGGGAGTGCTGAGCCGGGCGGCGTCCTCACAGCTGAGGTGTCGCCCCAGAGGACGCCCATCGGCCGCCTAGCGCACGGTGCGTGTGCCGGTACGAGTTGGGTTGACGTCGACCAAATAACAGGGAGCACAGGATGTCTGAATTATCGAAGCAAGCCGCTAGTGGCGTAGCTATATCCCACATCGGCCTCTGCGTGTCCGACTTCGACCGGTCGATACGGTTCTATACCGAAGGGCTGGGGTTTCGGCTCGCCGAGAGGTTCGACATCGGCGATTCCCTCGCTCAGCTGGCCGAGGTGCCGCCGCCCATACGTTGCCGATCTCAGATGATCGTCAACGGCCAGACGAAGTTGGAACTGCTCGACTGGAAGACCCCGAGGCCAGAGGGCACAGCCCTGACGACGCGGCGGCAGATCGGCTTCACCCATCTGTCGGTCTACGTCAACGATCTCGCTGCGGCCGAGGCACGCCTGGTGGCACTCGGCGCGACGCCGATCGAGTACACCCGAACACACATCCCGATGCGCGACAGCGCGATGGACGTGCTCTTCCTGGCGGACCCCGACGGCATCCGCATCGAACTGGTGCAGGTGACGAGCCGCCGCTGAACTAACGATCTACGGGGAATACCTATGCTTAAATCTCGGCTCCATCGCAGAGAATGGGATCCGGCGCCGATCTTGTGGTCGAACCGGTGCTGGATGTTGATCAATTATTGGCAGCCAGCCGCGATCGTCGGGCTAATGTGATCTCCTCGATCTTGGGATCGTGTTGCCGTATCTGTCGAGCGTCGTGGTAGGGAGGTCCGAGAGGACAGCGGACGGGATTCGGCTGTGCCGTGCCGTGCTCGGACGGGGCAGGTGGCGTGTCCGCGGTGCAAGACAGCGCCGGCGAGGATGTATGGGCGCTATTGGCAGCGGCGGGTCGACACGGCACTCGGCGGGCCGCGAGTTGTAGTTGACTCGCTGGTTCGCCGGTTTCACTCGTGGCCACGACGGTGCTCCGGGGTCAGTGTCAGGTCGACCAACGTCTTGACCGGGCCGTCGGTGCATAACACGGCGTCCATTACCTCGAACACCACGTCCGCCCGGCGGGTCAGACAGTCGTAGAACTCCTGCCGGAAGCGACACGGCCTCCCCAGAGCCTCGACGCGTCCCGGTTCGTCCTGCACATCGCCCATCGCGACCTTCGTTTTGATCACGGCTTCTTTGATGAGAGCGCGATCTTCCGAAGATCGTTCCGCGTCGCGAGGACACGCCGACCCACCCCACAACACCAGCAGGTATCACGCGGTGTGACAGTTGAGGTTAAAAACAAGCTTAGCTCGGTCGTAGATCGTCGTCGAGGTTAAACGCGAAGGAGTTCATCAGAAAGGCGGATGCCTCGAAGGCGCCGACTGTGAAGATGAGGTCCATGAGCTGCTGGGTGTCGAGTTCGGCGGTCAGCGCGGCCCAGGTCTCGTCGCCGATTGTGCCGGCGTCGAGCAGCTCGTCAACGGCGCGCAGCAGTGCTGAGTCGGATGGGCTCCAAGCCGGATCGGCTGGCCCTCGGGCAATCTTCTCGATCTCCTCGTCGGTCAGCCCGGCCTCGCGACCGATGAGGACGTGCTGCGCCCACACGTAGTCGCATTTGCGTAGCGCCGCGACCCGCAGGACCAGCAGCTCCGTCTGCCGCTGGGCAAGGGTGGTCGCCAGCAGCACGTGACCGTTGAGCGTGAAGAACGCCCGCGCGAGGTCCGGGTGGTGGGCGAACGTCCCGAAGGCATTGCGGGCCTTCGGTCGGCCCTCCTGGATGGACCGCGTATGGCGAGGCTTCGGCGGTACCAGGGCGGCAAAAGCATCCCGCATCTCCGCGGGCCATTTCTTGGCTGGGAGCGGTTCGATTCGGGCCATGTTCATCGGTCCTTCCATCGTTGATGTGCCGCGCCCGTCATCCTTACCACTTCTTGACCGGGGTCTTCTCCAGGTTCAAGGGCCGCGCATACGACGGATCGTTCTTGTCCCACGTTCCCTTGATGAAGCCTGTGAACGAACCAGAAGAGAGGAGCGACGTGTCGCCGTTCATCGTCCACTCGAGGGTGCACCGCCGCAACGCGATCCTCCACACGCCGTTCCGCCGCTCGACGCGATCGAGGTATCTTCCTCCGAAGATGTGCACGGTCTTGCCGTCGCGGGAACGCATAGCGCCGATGACGTAGCTTTCGCAGTGAGCCTCGTCGCCGTCGATCTCGCAGGTGTGGGTCGTGATGTTGTGCAAGTGATCGACAAAAACCGACGAGTGAGCCTGGTTGGCGTACTCGCCGTAGTCGGGGCCGAGCTTCACGACGGGCCCGTGCTCGTCGACTCCATCGTTGTGGTAGACGCTTGCCATAAGCTCGATGTCATGGCGGTCGTGACCGCGTGACTGTTTCATGACGCAGTCGAGAATCGCGAGACGGTCCGTGACGTACTGGAGCTCGCGGCGAAGTTCCTTGAGCTCGTCCTCGACGGACATGGTGGTTCTCCCTCATCGTCGCAGTCACTTGCCATCGACCAGTGAAGCCTTGGACCCCAACGCCCCGACCTCGGAGTCAGAGGAGGTCATAGCTGGCGCTGTACATTTGTATAACCCCTGCCGGGGGGCAGGTCAAACTCGGTCTTGTGGGGCGTCGCCGTCTACGCGCCGGGCCCCGGCTGCAGTCTGGTCCCCAGCAGTGACCGGACGAGATTGGGCATTTGTCGACTCAGCTCTGGTCGAGGAGCTCGCGGAGCAGCTCGGTGGTGCGGCGTCGGGAGGCAGCCCGAGCTTCCCGAGTGTCGCCAACCGGGACGACGTTGGCCCAGACGTCGGTGGCGCCGGCGTCGATCAGGCCGTGGAGCTGGCCGCGTACGGAGGCCTCGTTGCCGACGATGGCGGCCTCGGTCGCGGTCGAGGCCCCGCCGATTCTGAGGATGCGCTGGTAGTTGGGCAGGCTGCCGTAACCGGCTGCGGTGGCTGCGGTGGCGGCACGGGCCTCGTCGAGGTCGTCGTGGACGGCGACGGGGAGCCCGGCGACGATGCGTGGGGCCGGGCGGCCCGCCGCGGCGGCCGCGGCGTGCACCTTAGGCGCCACGTGGGTTTCGATCGCCCGTGGCGGGGCCATCCACAGCACCACGCCGTCGGCGAGCTGGCCGGCGACCCGGAGCAGGCGGGGCGACAAGGCCGCGAGCAGTACGGGCACCGGGTGGCTGATGGGAACCATCCGCTCGGCGGTGTGTGCTGTCCAGTCCTCGCCCTTGACATCGACGGCCTCACCGCGGAGCAGGCCGGTGAGGATGGTGACGTACTCTTCGGTGCTGCGGCCGGGATGGTCGTAGGACAGGCCATAGACGTCCCGGATCAAGCCTTCGTGTGAGGGGCCGAGGCCCAGGGTGAAGCCGGGCCGGTTCATCGTGGAGACGACGGACGCGGCGCGGTTGGCCTGCAGCAGGGGATGGCAGGGATAGGTCTGCAGGACGGCGGTGCCCAGTTCGATCCTGGTTGTCTCGCGGCCTGCGACGGCCATGGCGACGAGCGGGTCGCCGGTGACGGCGCTCGCGTACCACAGAGACGCGAAGCCTTCGGCCTCAGCTTCTTTCGCCTGCTGGACGATTTTGTCCGCCGAGCTACCCCCACCGGTCAAACCGATGCGCACTCCGACCTCCCGCTATCGCTGTACAGATGTGTAACCGTGTCGTACGACTGTACAGTCGGTGTCCGTCCCGCGAAAGCGGAAGACTGTATCGCTCTCTGTAGTCAAGGGTTCGCTTCTGTTGTAGCGTCGAGATCGCTGGCGTAAGGGGTCAGTGGCCGGCGGGTCGCGACCAAAATTCCGGGCGCATGCGAGCGGCACGGCCCGAAGATCCGCCGGGCGGTGGGCGGCGTGGGCAGCTGAGCGGTTCCGCTCACGATCACCTGGCCCGCAGCGGTCGGTGCTCTCCGCTGCGGGGCGTGGCCCGACGGGTCAGTGGAACCCGTCAACCTGATCGAGGCAAGATCTTGTAGGAACTATTGAGCTGGTTGTTCTGTGGTGGTGCCTGGCTGGTTCGGGGTCTGTTCGGGTGGGTTGATCCAGGCTGGTGTCGGCAGCGGTGGTGGTGCTGGTGGGCGGCGGACGAACCGGTCTGGTCGGGTGGCGTAGGCGGCGGCGAGGACCTCGGCGCGGGCGGCCTGAACGGTCTCGGCCTGGCCGTGGTGGACGGTCGCGGGAGTGAGCAGGCCGATCCCGGAGT